>JAIRKH010000101.1 GCA_031260245.1 Treponema sp.
GTCCAATCTTCATTTTTACTCCTTTGATTTTATCCCAAAATGATATAGGTACGCGTTCTTAAAATACCGTTTACTTTTTTCATTTTTCAGACAAACTTCAGGGGGACAGACACCGGAGGAACGGCGCGGCAACGCATAGCGAGGGGGGGACACAGGGACACAGAGGGACAGACACCGGAGGAACGATGCGGCAACGCATAGCGAGGGGGGGGGGGACAGACACCAGAGGAACGCCGCCGCCGCGCCGTTCCTCCCTCTATCCGCCGAGATAGGCTTTTCTCACATCCGGGTTAGCTTCGAGTTCTGAGGAAGCGCCTTGGGCGGCAATGACTCCGTTCTTCAGCACATAGCCTCTGCTGGCGAAATTCAAGGCGACCTTGGCGTTTTGTTCAACGACGAGAATGGTGATTTGTTTTGCGGCGTTAAGGCGCCGCAGAGCGCGGAACATTTCAAACATCAGCTTGGGAGCGAGCCCCATCGAAGGTTCGTCGAGGAGGATGAATTTACTCCCGGTCATCAAGGCGCGTCCAACCGCTAACATTTGTTGTTCTCCGCCGGACAAGAGCTCTCCGCGTTGTTTTCTGCGCTCGTAAAGGCGGGGAAACAGGCTGTAAACCATGTCTTTCAGATCTCCGACAATGGTTTCTCGATTCTTGTTTTTTTTGTGAGCGTAAGAGGCGATTTGCAGGTTTTCTTGTACTGTAAGGTTGCCGAATATGTGACGACCCTCCGGCGCCAGTGCCATCATCCGCTGTTGTATGAGCGTGTGCGCCTCGGTCTTGAGGATACTCTCACCGTCGTAGATCACGTCTCCGCTTGAGACGGTCGGCGCTTCTGGACGCGCAAGCCGCGCAAGTATCATCAGAGTCGATGTCTTCCCCGCGCCGTTCGCGCCTATAAGCGTAACGATTTCTCCCTTGTCAACAGTAAAGGAAATCCCATGTAAAGCCTCAATGCTCCCGTAAGCCGCCTTCAGATCTTTTACTTCTAACAGCATTATGCCTCCTTATCTCAATCTTTACGGATATTAGGAGTAATGTCAAGGGTATTCTTCAACAATACCGTACGCTTTTCCTTTTGTACCCCATACGCCGACTCTTTAATACGCTCCGTATAAATACGTGGAAACGAGTCTTTAAAGCCCTAAAACGTTGAAATTAAGCTGAAACGATTGCTATGAGCGCCAAAATATGATACCATACGCATTATGAGAGTTATACGCGCCTCGGCGATGGGTTATTGCGCGGGCGTAAAACGGGCTATGGAAATCGCCTTGCGGGAGTCGGAGCGCGGTTCTCCTGTATTTACCGAAGGACGTTTGATTCATAATCCCAAGGCGCTGGAAAGCCTAAAAAAGCGCGGGGTACGGGAACTTGACGGCGCCGCTTCCGCCTTGCGCGGCGTAATAAACGGAACGACCGTTGTGTTACGCGCTCACGGCGTTTCGCCGACGCGCGAGGCGGAACTGTCCGCGCGCGGCCTGAAAATCGCCGATGCTACGTGCCCGAAAGTCAAGAGAAATCAATTGAAGACCCAGTCGCTTGCAAAGAATGGGTTCTCCGTGTTTCTGGTCGGTGAAAAATCTCATGCGGAAATCGTCGGTCTCATGGGTTACGCGGACTGTATTACGGTTGAAACCGCGGAGGAGGCGAAACACGAAGCCGAAAAGCTGTTCAGCGAGAATCCCCGCGCAAAAACCGCAGTCATAGGACAGACGACCCTTGCGACCGATGTTTACCTGTCCGCGGCCGAGGCGGTCAAGGAGATATTTTCGGACGCGCTTGTCATTGATACGATATGTCCCGCGACCAAAGACAGACAGAACGCGGTCAGAGAACTCTGCGCCTCTGTGGACGCGGTTGTGATAGTGGGCGGTAAAGAGTCTGCAAATACGCGGCGGTTATACAGCATAGCAGAGGCGTCTGGAAAAGCCGTATATTTCATAGAGCGCGCGGACGAATTACCGGAAGCGGTTTTCGCTTACGGGACGGTCGGCGTTTCCGCGGGCGCCTCGACGCCGAATGAAATCATCGACGAGGTGGAGAACCGTCTTTTAAGGGACAGAGAATGTCAATAGAACTCGCGGCGTTTCTGGGGAATCCGGGCGCCGCCTATGCGCGCAATAGGCACAACGCTGGTTGGCTTCTGTCCGAGAACCTCCTTGATTCCGCGGCATGGCAAAGAAAACACAAGGGTTTGTTTACGAAAATAGGAAACGTCTGCTTTCTCAAACCCGAAACGTATATGAATATATCTGGGACAGCCGTCCAAAGCGCGGCTGTATTCCTCAAGATACCGCCTGAAAAGGTCTTGATTGTCCATGACGAACTTGATTTGGCTTTGGGACAAGCAAGTTTCAAGTTTTCCGGCGGGCTTAACGGGCATAATGGGCTGAGGTCTATCAAAACTTGCCTTGGTTCCGCTGATTTCTGGCGTTTGCGTATCGGTATAGGCAGACCCGAAAGGGGCCAGGTCATTGACTGGGTGCTTTCCGACTTTACAGCGGAAGAGACTCCGCTTTTAGAGCGGGTTCTCTCCGCGAGCGCCGCCGCTCTCACGATCGCGCTCGCGGACGGTCCAGAAAAACTGTTGCCTGAATGGGCAAAAAAACGAATCGAATGACTTGAAAGAAAAACCGTCTTACGGTATCATCTTTAATATCTATATAAAAAAGGAGAAATATGAAATCCTTATGGACTCTTATGGTCGTTTATATATTTTTCATCAACCAAAATACTATGGGAGACGACCAATGGAGCGAGACATCAGAATTCCATCTGGACGATTACGCTAGCCTCGTAAAGAAAGACGGCGAGGATTTTCGTATCCTGCAACTGACCGATATGCATGCGGCTTATTATATAATGGACGAATTTAACGCCATAAACAGGTCGTTGTCCATGGCGAAGCAGGCGATCGAAACCTATAAACCCCATCTGCTTGCCTTGACCGGGGACAACGTCGCCGGGCCGTCCAATATGTATTATGGAAAAAGACTGCTCGCCTTCCTCGACCAGTTCAAGATTCCGTATATAATGGTCATGGGCAACCACGACGGCGAGGCTTTTATGAACAAACGGGACGACCCGCGACAGGCAAGACTCGCGGCTCTCTTTGAAACCGGCGGATATTCGCTGTTCAAGCGGGGACCCGTCAATGTTTTCGGTACCGGGAACTACGGCGTCAACATCGTCAACGAAAAGGGCCGTATCGTCTACGGACTGGTCATGTTCGACACGAACCGCGACTACCTGCGTTCTAGCCAGACGGCGTGGTATGAGTGGTACATTAAAGGCCTGAACAAGGCGATAACCGGCTCTGAAACGCCGGAGACGCCGGTGAAAACGCTTACTTTCTTTCATATTCCTCTCACGGAAACAAAGCTCCTACGCGAGGAATGGAAACTCAAAGACCCTGACGGTGAAAAAGACGGTTTCTGGGAGGGACCTTCTTCGTCTAGAAACAGCGGTATGTTTCAGAAAATAAAGGATTTGGGTAGCGCGACTCACCTTTTTTTCGGGCATGATCACTTAAACAGGTTTTACTATCAATATGAGGGAATATACTTCATCTCTGGCTTAAAGACTGGTTTCTGCGGCTATCATAGCAAAAACAGACTTGGAACTACCTTAATCACAATCAAAGGCGACTCAAGCGTCGTGGTGGAATTCAAACCCGCAAAGTGATTTTAAGCCGATAAAGAGGCGGTTTCAACGTTCATTGCGGAACCAGAGAAAATAAATCCCCCGTTCCGCCGAGCGGCTTTATACTTCCTCCATTCCTAACCGCATCCGCTTTTACCCATCCTTTCCTATAATTACAGGCGCCCGTAGCCATGACTATGGCGAGAATCGGACAAAGGAAATGGAGCTATGGAGGATCGCTGTTTCCTTCTTGAAACAATTATTTTCCTGTTATATTATCTCTTTGTGAATAAAATTATACTTTCGGTCAAAGAACTATCCATTGTATTCGGCGGCTTGACCGCGGTAAGCGGCTTTAACTGCGAATTGCGAGAAGGCGAACTCGTAGGACTCATCGGTCCTAACGGCGCGGGCAAAACCACGGTTTTCAATATGTTGTCCGGTCTCTACACTCCAACTTCCGGCCTTATCACATTTCGGGACAGGATCGGCGTAGTCCGCTCCATAGGCGGGAAGAGTCCGGCCCAGTTGAACCAGTTGGGTATCGCCCGCACTTTCCAAAACATTCGACTTTTCAACAATCTGTCGGTTGAAGACAACGTGCGTATCGCTCTTCACTCGAGTCGCGAGATAAGTCCTCTTGACGCGCTTTTCAGGACCACGCTCTTCCATGCCGACGAACAGCGCATGAGGGAAAAAACAGGCGGATTGTTACAGCTTTTTCACATAGAGCATAAGAAGTTCGAGCTTGCTCGTAACCTTCCTTACGGGGAACAGCGGAAGCTGGAGATTGTGCGGGCGCTTGCGGCCGGTCCGCGACTATTGTTGCTGGACGAGCCGGCCGCGGGCATGAATCCGCAGGAAACTCGTGAACTCATGGAGCTTATTTCGTTTATACGCCGCCAATTCCACCTGACCATCCTCCTCATAGAACATGATATGCACATGGTCATGGGTATCTGTGAGCGCCTGGTCGTGCTTGATTACGGGCGTATCATCGCGGAAGGCCCGCCGACCCAAATTCGCGGCAACCCGGCTGTGATCAAAGCCTATCTGGGAAATGAAGCCGTCGGCGAGTAATTGAGCGACAGGCTGAACGAAGCAAGGTCTTAAGACGTCCTCTAAAAGGCGGGTCCCTCTTTCCAAAATATGACTGTCCAGCGTTTTTTTAAGCGTCAAAAGGCGTTTTCTTCGTGAATATCTCCAAATCAAAGATTCGTCAAAGGGAAGAATTTACCGAAAATAGAGAAAAAAACTCTTGACACACAACAAGATGTTGTTTAAAATACTGTTTAATATTCTTTTACTTCTTTATAAGGAGGAAATTTATGAAGAGAATCTTTATTTTGGCGCTCGTATGCGCCGCAGTAGTTGGATGTCAAAAGAAAGAAACGACGTCCGCGCCGTCTGAACAGAAGACTATCAACGTCTTTGTTCACATGACCCAGCTCATATTAGGCGACGAGTTGAAAGACGAAAGCGGCAACACTTACCGCGACCCGAACACGGCTTGGCTCAAGTTCGCCGCGGAGAAGTTTACCGCTCAAACCGGCGTCAACGTTAGTCTCACAGGCTACAGCTCGGACGGCGCTCAAATCAAGTCCATGTTGCAGGTTGAAGACCCCGGACTAGACGTCTTCACCACTGGCTTTGCGCTCACCAATGAAGAGTACGCACGGTATACCGCGCCTGTAATCAGCGTATCGGACGCCAAGACTACCTACGACTCGGCGCTCGTCGACACCATGCAACAAGTGGACGGGTCCGTCCGCGATCTACAGATAGCCAAAGGCTACGGCGAAGCCATCACCTACAACGAAGCTGTGTTAAAAGAAGCCGGGTACAGCGAAATACCAGGCGACCTCGCAACCTTCGAAAAGATGCTTGCCGCAATCAAGGCAAACGGCGTAACGCCTATCTCCATGCACCGTATTGAAAACTGGCCCCTCAGCACTATCGCGCCGTTTGCGGACTATGTTGCAGGCGAGCCGGGCGTGTTCGTGAAAATGCTCAAGGAACCCGCGCCTTTCGCCGAAACCGCGCCGGTTGGCAAAACCCTCAAACTGTATACCACATGGAAATCCCTCGGTTACTTCGAGCAGGAAATCTACCCGGACTTCGGCGTGGCCATGGACTCGGTGGCTTACGGCAAAGCGGCGATGATGCTCTTCGGCTCATGGGTTCTGCCGCAAATCATAAGCCGCGTTCCGGGCGGAACAGACCCCAACGTGGTAAAATTCGACGCGGCTCCGGACTTTGGTAAGGGACGATGGATATACGTCTCTCCAAACCTGGGATGGGCTATCAACAAAGGCTCCAAGAATATCGAAGAATCTAGACAATTCATCGAATTCCTGGCTAAAGATACGGAATTTATCGTGAAAGCTGGTTCCATTCCCACGCATAAAGACGCGCCCCAAGGCGCTCCCGAAGCGTTTGCGCTCATAGACCAACATGTGCGCGAGGGCAAGGTACAGCAAATGATAGGTATGCCCTGGAGCCAAAACAACGTAGATAATGACGAAGTCCTCAAAGAAGCCAATATTCTCGCGGACTTCAAGTGGGCAGGGCTTCCCTTTGACGCGCTTGATATAACCAGACCCAACGACTGGACAGCCTTCAACGCGCAAATCGCCCGCCAAAACGCGGACTACGATAAATACCGCAAGGAACTAGACGTGAGTTATAAGTAGGGGGAGAAGGCGCGAGGAGACGGCTTATTTATAGAGAAACCTCGCTCCTAACAATTATGACGTTAAAATCGCAAAAAACATTTATTATCATTACGTTTTTGACGATTCCGCTTGTGATTCTTTTTGTGTTCAGTTATATTCCCATCATATTCAACGTCCTATTGAGCTTTACTAACTGGAACGGTGTCCGCAGTCCGCGCATAGTAGGGTTTAACAACTATATTCGTATATTTACGGATCCCCAGTACCTTATTTTATTCAGGAACTGTCTCTGGTATATGCTTGTAGCGATTCCTCAACTGCTACTTTCGTTTATTATGGCTATCTTCGTGAACGGGCGGTTTCGAGGCTTGAACTTCTTTAAGGGCATACTGATTTTTCCCTATCTATTGAACGGTATCATCGTGTCAGCCATATTCATCCTATTTTTCAACAACAACGGCACGCTTAATACGCTCCTACGAGTCATAGAGACAAATTCTCTAACGCGTAACTGGCTACAAGATCTCAAGGTAGTAAATCCGTCAATAGCCTCCATAAGCATCTGGCGCTACTACGGGCTGAACTTCATCATGTTTTTCGGGGCGCTTCAATCCATTCCCGCGGAGCTTTACGAATCCGCGGCAATAGACGGGTGCAACAAGGCGCATGAAATCTGGTACATATCGGTTCCTTACATCAGAAGCGTACTTTTCATCAACGTCCTGTTGAGCGTTTCCGGCTCTATACAGGTCTTTGAAATCCCCTACATCATGCTCGGCGGATCCAACGGCACGTCGACGCCGGTCATACAGATACAGCAAAGCATGACCGACAACCGCGTGGGCTTTGCGGCCGCCATGTCGGTCGTAGTATTCCTGGTGGTTCTCGCGTCTGTGGGACTGCAAAAACTCCTTATAAAAGAGGAATAAGAATGATATTTGAATCAAATCTCTACAAAACCCTGCGTTACGCCTTTTTATTCTTGGCGCTGGCTTTTGTCGTCATTCCTATCATTCCACTGTTGTTCTTGGCGTTCAAGACTGGCAACGAATTCCGAAGTACGTCGTATTTTCAGCCGCCCGCGAATTGGCTTAATATGTATAACTTCGCCTACGCCCTGCGCGTGGGGCGGCTGTTGGAATCGCTTGTTACCACCATCGTCATACTGGGCGTGTCTTTGTTTTTCAGCATAAGTTTTGCGTGCATGGTATCTTACGTCACCCAGCGCTTTGACTTTCGCGGGCGGCGGGCGGTCATGTTAGTCTACGCTATGACCATGTTCATACCGGTTGTAACGACCCAAGTGGTGGTATTCCGTATTATTTGGACTCTCGGTCTCGTGAACAAAATCGGTTCCCTGATGCTCCTGTATTCCGGTACCGGCATTGTGGATATTTACATTGTCCATAACCTATTGAAAACCATTCCCCGGGACCTTGACGAAGCGGCGCTTTTGGATGGGTGCAGTTATTTCCGTATATTCTTCAGCATCATCCTACCCTTACTGAAACCGGCAATAGTCACCTTGGCGGTTATCAAAGGCATAGGCATATACAATGATTTCTATGTACCGAACCTTTATCTGATTCGCGGGCCCCAAACTCTAACCCTTGCCCTCTACCGATTTTTCGCTGGACTATCGACGCCCTTTGAGGTGGTGAGCGCGGCGGTACTTATGGCGACCATTCCCGTCATAGCGCTGTTCATCTTCGCTCAACGTTACATATACAATGGGCTTGCGGGCGCGGTAAAATCGTAGCTTGAAAACGGGCGGCGAAAATAAAAAATCTCCGCCGCTTGCGGCGGAGATTAAACCCCCAAGAGAATAAAATCCGTTTGACGGTTGGCGTTCAGCTTTCGCTACGCCATCGCGACGGACAGGTGTTTGCGCAACATGTTCAGAACCTCGCCGACGTCCAGCGGCTTGCCTACATGGGAGTTCATCCCCGCGGCTACGCATTTCTCTACGTCCTCGCGGAAAACATTCGCCGTCATAGCCACTATTGGTATTTTCTTCGCCTCAGGCGTCTCAAGCGCCCGAATACGCCTCGTCGCCTCGTACCCGTCCATGTCAGGCATCTGCACGTCCATAAATATCATGTCGTACCTTTCCGGCGCCGCCGCAAACATCTCCACAGCCTTCACTCCGTTCTCCGCGCAGTCAATGATTAGCCCGGACGGCTCAAGCAGCGTCACCACGATCTCCCTGTTGATCTCCACGTCCTCGGCCAACAGTATCCGGCGCCCCTCAAATAGATCCTTATCCTCAGCAGACAGGGAATTCGCCTCCTCCGCGGACTCCTTGCCCATGCATTCATTGATGCAATCGAATATCGCCGATGGAAACAGCGGCTTGGACAGGAATTTGTCTACCCCAGCCTCCTTCGCCGCCGCCTCTATGAAGCTCCACTCCGTGGCCGATATCATAATCACCACACTGTTATCCGCGTCGCGACTCTTTATGCGCCGCGAAACCTCCATTCCGTCCATACCCGGCATCTTCCAGTCCACAAAATAGACGTCGTACCTGTCTCCCTTCTCCAGCCGCTCCAACGCCTCCGCCCCGCTGGACGCGGTGTCGCAGACAATCCCAAACTCCCGCCCTATATCCTCGAAATAGTCCCGTATTTCTGGAGCGTCGTCTATCGCCAGTATCCTCAGGTTTTTCCAGTTCACGCCGGGGTTCAGCAACCCCGCGCTCTTTTCGTCTGATCCGCGCCGCAACTCGACCGTAAACAGGAATGTCGATCCGCAGCCATGCTCGGACTCTATCCATATCCTCCCATTCATCATCTCGATTATTCTTTTTGATATGGCGAGTCCAAGTCCGGTGCCGCCGTACTTGCGCGACGTGCCGCTTTCAGCCTGTTGGAAGGAACTGAACAGCTTCACCTGCTGCTCCTTTGAAATGCCTATGCCCGAGTCCGCCACCTCAAACCGCACCGTACACACCCCGTCTTCCTCTTTGACAAAGTGCGCGTCCATGCGTATGGAACCCTGGTCGGGCGTGAATTTCACCGCGTTGGAAAGCAGGTTCGTGATCACCTGCACGAGACGCTGGTCGTCCCCAATCAGCCTACGCGGAATATGTTTGTCGATATTGACCGTGAAATCCTGAAATTTCTCCTCCATCCGGAACCCGATCACCCCCACCGCCTTACGCAGCATCCTTTCAAAATCAAACTC
>JAIRKH010000003.1 GCA_031260245.1 Treponema sp.
TTGGAAATGGCGTCGCACACTTCCATAAAATATTCATCCCAACTTGGTCTCTTATACATCTTTCTCCTCTATAACACTTTTAGCCTATTTTCTGTTTTGCATCAACCACCTCTTGGAGAGTATAATTTATCGGCGTTGCACAAAGTATAGCGCCATTAGACGTGAAGAAGCGATGTTATTTAGACGGCTATAACAAAGGTTTAGAAAACGACGTTTACTATTACAAAATAGGCGATAAAGTGAATCGAAGGGTATAGTTCACGATCGTTTTCAGAAACCGTCAGCGCGGAGACAGCCGCCTAATCGCCTCGCCTGCCAGATAGAATGAACCTGTCGCCAGAACGGGCAATCTTTTCTCTTGAGCGATGGCAAGTGTTTTATCAATAGCCGTTGCCGTATCCTTGATAAGCGTAACTTTTTCGGGATTTATGTTCTTAAATACCTCAAACACTTTTTTAGGATAACTCTCCTTGAATGTCCCAGGCGTTGTAACGACGATGACGGAAAAATGCGGCGTGAGAATTTCCGCCATTGCTAAAACGTCTTTACCTGCGGCGCAACCAAAGAGCAGTACTCCATCCCCATAAATAGATGTGAAGGTTTTCACGCAGTAGTCGATGCTGGCGCAGGTATGAGCGCCGTCTACGATGACGGGCGGCGTATCTAGTACTCGCTCAAAACGCGCCCGTAGACGGCATTTTCTCAGTCCGTTGCTAACACATTCTGCTCTTATATTCGGAAACGCGGTTTTCGCCGCAAGTACAGCAAGCCCTGCGTTTTTCGCCTGTACCGCGCCTGGAATGGATATAGACAACGCAAGCGGCTCTGAGAAAAGTTCGGAAACAAGGATAAAATCCGTGCCGTCCTGCGATACAACAATATCTTTTATTTCCGCTTCATTTGGGAAATAATATATCGAGGTGGACGAATCATCTTTTCTTTTGGGGGATAGACACGCCTGACGTTCCGCCGCATCATAAAAAACGGCAAGGGCTTCAGGAACCTGCTCCGCGAGTACCAGAGGCGCGCCCGTCTTTATGATGCCCGATTTTTCCTTCGCGATGAGGGCAATGGTGTCGCCTAAATATTCGGTATGCTCTTTTTCAATCAAAGTGATAACGCTGACGCGAGGAAATACGATATTGGTAGCATCGAGCCTACCGCCCATACCCGTCTCTACGACCATCGCTGTACAATCAGACCGCCTCGCGCAGAGGAAAAAAAAGAGCGTGAACAATTCAAAAAAAGTAGGCGCAACTACGGACTGTTTGAGCGTTTTTTCCGTAATGGAAAAAAGCTCGTTGCCCGCGTCCACATAAATGGATTCGTCGAGAAAAGCGCCATTTATCGTAATACGTTCCCGGAAGTCCAGAACATGAGGCGAAGTATAGAGAGCGGTCTTGAAGCCGGCGGACGACAGTATAGACGCAACCATCGTGGAAACCGAACCTTTACCTTTTGAGCCCGCCACATGAATGATAGGGGCTGTTTTCTCAGGACGCCCCGCTCGTTCAGCCAATTCCCACATACGGTCAAGGCAGAAACCTTTGTTAGCCCGAATACGTTCAAAATTGATAAATTGAGAAATCCATTCAAATACTGATGAGGACAACAGAAACATTTTTAATCACTTCTCTTAATAAAACCATTCTCAAATCAAGAAGGTGTACTTGAAGAATCCTCATTTATTGACTTTCGCAATTCCCGAATGAATTCAGTCGATTCTCCCATATCTTCATAGTATTCACACACGTCGTTAAAACGTCTCATAATTGTACATAATTTGTACACTTTCTCTTGCCCCAGCTTTTTCTTCCATTTTCCCGCCGTACAGCGGATGCGTAAAATACCACATTCAATTTCAGGAAGCAGTTTACAATGAAAACAGTTGGCGCAATATATTTTACTGGTCTGAAACTCTTCTTCTTGCATTATTCCCCCAACTTTTAGATACATTCCATAAAGTTATAATTATATAATACAAATACTCTTTTGTCAATAGGGACAAGTGGAAAATGATCGTCTCTCAACGAAAGGTATAGACAAGCGTCTTTTGATAGTATAAAGTAGCGGTATGAAGACGACGACTTTAGTTATTTTGTTCCCTCTGTTTTTATCATGTCAATCCTCCCCTACAGAAGTGGGCGCATCTGTAGAACCCGGGACCATAACCGTAGTTAATATACCAGACGTCTATATCGGCGGCGTTATTCTCGTTACTGGAAGTAATGGGACAGAAAGGTTTACCTACAGCCCCAAAGTCTTGCAAAAAGTAACAGGTAACGCCATGGGCGTCAGAATATACGAACAAGTCGGTATGATTCAGAAGCCGTTCACTAAAAAGGGCGTTTTTACTGTGACGGTTGAGCTTTACGCGCCCGCGTCTGAAAACAGCGCGGACGTCCGCGTGAAAGAGTCTGAAATTCGTGAATGGAAAAAAAGATTCTACAAAGGAAGTACATCCGTTGACTGGAATAAGGGTCTCGACATTAAATACAAGATTTCCCCATCTGGAACTGAAATTATGGCCGATTTTGTTCGCCCGTTTGTAGAGCCGTTTTTCTGGGACGCCAAACTAAATTTCAATAGACTATGACAACCCGCATAACAGGAATTAACGTCTTGGCGTTTGCCGCCCTATGCGCGGTTTCTTTGTACAGTCTATTAGTCGGGACCGCTCACATAAAGCTTTATGATCTATGGCGAGGCGTATTATTTTTGCTCACAGGCGAGGGTGACGAGACCGCGTCGATTGTGCTTTTTCAGATAAGACTGCCGCGTCTTGTTTTGGCGGTCGCGTGCGGGGCAAGTCTGGGCGCGGCGGGCGCCGGTTTTCAGGCGGTCTTTCGCAACGTCCTTGCGGACCCATTCGTCATCGGGTCGTCTTCCGGCGCGGCGCTCGGCGCGGGAATCGCCATGCTTATTGCATTTCCCGCGCCTGTCGCGGCTTTTGCGGGAAGTCTGTCGGCCGTTCTGCTGGCTTGGAGCATAGCGGGCAGAAGGCAGTCCGTAGCTCTCCTTCTTGCCGGAACAAGCATAAGCTCGCTTTTTTCAAGCATACTCTCTATCTTACTTATTATCAAAGACGGTAGCCTACAGCGAGTACATTACTGGCTTTTGGGGAGTCTCGCGTCAGCTTCATGGCAAACGACTCTGCCCCTACTGCCCGCCATGGCGGTAGGTTGTACGGCGCTTTTCCTTTGCTCACGCGCCTTGGACATCATCGTACAGGACGACGAAACGGCGTTGAGTCTGGGGCTTGATGTGAGAGGCGTCAAACTAACGGTCGTTCTGGGCGCGTCTCTAGCGACTGCCGCAACGGTCGCGGGCGCGGGCGTTATAGGCTTCGCTGGACTCGCCGCGCCTCACGTAGCGCGTCTCCTCACGGGTCCTGCCCATAGGAGGCTGTTGCCCCTCTCCGTCCTCGTCGGCGGCTTTTTAGTCATAGTATCCGATATTGTCAGCAGAATCATCCTGCCGCCTCTGGAAATCCCCATCAGCGTCGTTACTTCCCTGGGCGGAGTCCCATTCTTCCTATATCTGCTGTCAAGACAGGAAAAAGGTGGAATAAGTTGACAGACGATCGGGCTTGACAAGCATCTCCGCTCTTTTGAACGAGGGTCAAGCCGCAGAATAATATTTGCAGCGTTGCACTTTCATCCCAATTATTTTCGCGCCACGTTCGGCAGAGGCTTCAGAGTCGCAAAGGAGAGGTACTTGAATGGATGTATATCAAGCACATTGGGGAACCATCCTGCTATCTCTTCGGTGTCGATGATGTTTATCGCGGGCTGGTAGGAGATGGGAAGCACCGAGGCTCGGTTCAGGAGAAGCTCTTCGGCTTCGGCAAGGGTCTCCCATCGCTCCTCGTCCTCCTGCATCATAGATTTGTTCAGCAACTCCTCGTAGTCGGCGTCGCTATAACACGCGTCGTTCAAGTTGGAGTCCGACTGCCACATCTGGAGGAAAGTGTAGGGATCCGCGAAGTCGCCTATCCATGTTGTCGAACCCACCTCGTAGTCGTCCTGTTTGAGAGACGCGTTATAAAAAAGATACGGTACAACGTCAATCTTCACCGGTACGCCCAGCGCAAACCAAGACGTCGCCATAATACTCGCTATACGCTCGGCCTCGGCGGACGGCGTTATCTTGATAGTCAGTTCAGGCAGTCCCACGCCTTTGGGAAAGCCCGCCTCCACGAGAAGTTCCGCGGCTTTTTGCATGTCCGTTTTGTCTATACCCTCTATTTCAGGATAATCGGGAATAGGGTAGATGAGAGTTTTTGCGGGCATATAGAGACCGCTCCGTATTTCCTCCCACGGTAAGGCGAGGGATAGAGCTTGGCGGACGCGGTAGTCGTTCCACGGTTCGTTCTTCGAGCGGATGAAATAGTAGTGGGTAGCGAACATAGCGTTTATCGTTATGCCGCTCCGGTCCGAGAGCGCGTCTATGTCCACGTCTCCGGCAAGCCATCGGGCCTCGCCCGAATTCCAGAGCGCGGACGCCTCGTCCCCATCTTCCGTGAATTTTATAACGACCGCGTTGAGCTTCACATTTTCCGCATCCCAGTATTGATCGTTTTTTATCAAGTTGATTGACTTATCGTTCTTTTCCTTCAAAGAAAACGGTCCATTCGCGACAGGATGCGACCAATCCGCGTCTTCCGCGAGCATGGACGGGTGTATGGGGCTAAACGAGTGGTGGCAGAGCATACTTGGAAAAAACGCCGCTGGCGCATTCAGAGTGACTACCAGTTTCCCGTCTACTACGCGGATACCCACATTGTCCGATGTCGGGAGCCGGCCGGAACGGAAATCCCACGCGCCTTCGATAATATCAAAGAGCGAAGAATAAGGCGCGTCAGGCAGGGATAACAAGGAAAGCCACGCATCGCGGAAATCTTCCGCTCGTACTGGGTCGCCGTTAGAGAACTTCGCTCCTTCCCGAATGGTAAAAGTCCACTGTCTCTTGTCCTGGGAAAGCTCATATCGAGACGCGAGCGCCGGAACCGGCTTCATCGTAAACGGGTGGTAGGAGAAAAGCCCTTCGTAAAGCCCTGTGAAAATTTGAGCTTCGCTTGCGTAGTAAGCTTTTCTAAAATCGAGTTCCGCAACACCCGCCGAAAAGGTAACGGTAAGCGAATCCCGCGTCAGAGGCGACGGACGAGCTTCGGCCGTATTGTTAAACGCCTCTTCGTCTTGAATCGGCGCCGTCTGTTCAGAGAGCGGAGGGTCCTCCTCCTGGACAGGTCGCGCCGTCAATCCATTTGCCGCCAGCGCCGATATCACAGCTATCATTATCAATGGTTTTTTCATGTTCATCCTCATTTTTGGGTTATGCCAAGCCGTTTAAACTGCTTGGCTTCTTCTTTTAGGGCGTTATAATCATAACATCTCTGGTTTGCCTTGACAAACGCATTTTTTATGGTAGAAAGTTCGGGTTTTATGCCTTTCACGCGGTTACGGTCGGACTGGTCAACGTTGGCTTTAAAGTAGTTGTCCAGCGCGTTTAAATCGCGAGTCAATCCTTTAAGGTCGCGAATATTTTGCTCTATAAAACTCAACAACTGTTGTTCTTGCAAAGCTTCGAGCTTTGCGGCGACCGCCCCCCTGCTCGCGGATATCTGCGCAAGATTCTTTATTCGTTTACTGATGTTAGCGCGGAACTCAGTAAAGTTGAGTCTTTCCTTGACAGGATCCCCTCGCGTAGCATCCGTATATTCTATCTCGTAGATGATGACGTCCGGCTCGCTATTGAATATACGTTTCATGAATCGCCTGAATTTCTCGAAAAAAGAGAGTTTTCTGTTTTCCAACAGCGCCTCGTTTTCGTCGAGTTTCAACATTATTTCAGTAAGGATGGCGGAGACTGCGCCGAGGGAGTGGATACCGTCTATTAGGATGGTTTTGAGAGGAACATCTTTTTTTTCAGGGGTCTGTTTCTTATGGGCGACAGCGAGCGAATGTAGAACGACGTCCCGCAATTCGGCGCCGTCTTTCCCGTAGTCTTCCTTGATGATTTCGTCAATCAGTTCCGGATAGAATGGCTTCCCGGGCAGGGCGGATGCAAACTGTTTCTTAATTTGGGCGAAAGACGGCGTTTCCGTTTCAGGTATCGCGCTCGTTATAGATTTTCTCACCTCAAGCTTATAGGATTCTTTATTAAATTCCGTGAGAGTCTTCAAGTAGCCTATGATCGGACCCGTTGACCGTACCAGATTCGCCGTTGATTCGTTTAAAAGGCTTAAACTCAAGGAGTCAAGCCCTATTTTTACCTGCAAAGTGAATTTCGCCACGTAACGGGTATTGAGAGAATTGGAATCTGTCGAGAGATGAACCCAATCAATGTATTTTATTAAACTAAGTATTTTCTTGATACGGTCAATCGTTAGAAAATCAGTACTAAATTGGTAAAAGTTCACCAGAAAGTCGAGCTGATTGTCGAAATTGGAAAGCCTGATAGACATATTTTCATTCTTGTCGTTCTCAGGAAAATTTTCCGTCTCCGGTACTTGAATTTCACTTAATTTAGCTTCCTGTTTATACGGATCCTCGTTGACAAGCCCTTTCTTGAGAAAGGCCGAATACAGCGATGTATAGGAAGACTGGAAAACCCGCAAATTTTCTTTGAGATTAGGGGTAACGTTTTTTTCAATCCAATCTCGCCGCGCTTCGATGGCTTCGGATAATTTCTGTCTATAATCGCTAATTTCACTCATGTCCCTATTATTCCATAAAAATGAAATTAAGGCAAGTATGGGAAAAAGTCAAAAGGGAAAAAATGGACGACGGTCATTATTTACGATTTTAGACGTTTAGCGAAGTTTACAACAATGCAAAGTCTCGCCTTGATTATGGATGGAAATATATAAAAACAAATAAAAAAACTTGATTTCTTTGAAAAAATATATTATTATTATTAATAAACTACCGCAGGGCAAGTTCTGCGGTATCAAAGATTTTACCTTGAAATCTTTGTGTATGCGGGGGAATAATTAACCCGCACCCCCAGTAGGAAGCGCCCAGAGGGGCGGGGGGGTATTAAACCCCAAAAGGGCTACGCTCTTAATAAATTTTTGATTTAAGGAGATTAGTATGGATTTGAAAGGATCAAAGACTGAAAAGAATCTACAAACGGCGTTTGCAGGAGAATCCCAAGCGCGTAACAAGTACACTTACTATGCAGGGAAAGCTGAAAAAGAAGGTTACCACCAGATAGCGGAACTTTTCCGCGAGACCGCGGACAACGAGAAGGAACACGCCAAACTTTGGTTTAAGCTTCTACACGACGGCGACGTCCCTGGCACGGCTGTCAACTTGAAAGACGCCGCGACAGGCGAAAACTATGAGTGGACCGATATGTACGCCGGGTTCGAGAAAGACGCCCAAGAGGAAGGTTTCACGGCTATAGCGGCGTTGTTCAAGGCAGTAGCGGCTATCGAGAAAGCCCACGAGGAACGTTACCGCAAACTGCTTGCCAACGTCGAGGGCGGTTTGGTTTTCTCCCGCGACGGCGACCAAGTTTGGCAGTGCGCCAACTGTGGACACATCGTCGTCGGCAAAAAAGCTCCAGAACTATGCTCCGTTTGCAAACATCCCAAATCTTTCTTCCAAATTAAAGCGGAGAATTACTAATAGCGGATGGGAAAGCCTCTAGTCGGAGGTA
>JAIRKH010000024.1 GCA_031260245.1 Treponema sp.
CGGATTTTCCCGGTCTGCTCTGATACGGTCCTTACATCGCCTTCGATGACTTCGAATTTGCCGAGTACGTTATCGGTGGACCGGGTAACCTTGTCGATGGAACCTTTTATCTTTTTAAGCACCGCCCCGATGGTTTTTGACTGTTTCCCGGAACTTTCCGCGAGTTTGCGTATCTCGTCGGCCACCACCGCGAAACCTTGTCCCACGGTTCCCGCGTGGGCCGCCTCAATCGCGGCGTTCATGCTCAATAGATTAGTCTGACCGGCGATATTCTGCATCACCCCGTTGATCTCCAGAAGCCCTTCGGACTCACGGGCGATTTCCTGTATATCCGCCGCCACTTCCTGTAACCCCGTGCGCCCCACATCGCTGGCGTCTAAAAGCTCCTGTACGCTTTCGGCGTTTTTGGACAAGGTTTGGGTAACAGAATTGATGCTGGCTATCATCTCCTCAATGGCGCTGGAAGACTTAGCCACACCGGCAGTCTGCTTATCGATATGTTCATTGAGCTTGTTGATGCTGAGGGTGATCTCTTTCATCATTGCGCCCGTTTCCATAACGCTGTCGCTCTGGGTGGCAACCCGTCCTTTGATGCTCTGGATGTTGGCGGTGATCTCGTTGATCGCCGCGGCGGTGTTGTTCATGTTATAGGCAAGCTCATTGCCAATGCCGAACAAGGACGCCGATTGTTTTTTGATGATAATGATCATAGCCTTGATTTTTTCCAGCGTCGCGTTGAGGTAGCGGGCCATATCGCCGATCTCGTTATCCGCAGTAACCGCGATACCCTTCGTTAAATCGCCCTCCCCCTCGGAAATATCTTTCAGTATATGGGATACGGTAATAAGCGGCGTAACCGTCCGCTTGATGATGAGTAAAAACAGCGCGGTACATACGACGATAAACCCCAGAGACAGGGCGATGGAGCTCAGGATCAACCGGTTTAATTCCGCAAACACAATGCTCGCGGGAATCGTTGAAATCAGCGTCCATTCCGCGCCGGGTATCCTCCTTGAATAAATAATCGTGTCCCCCTCTATTTTATAGAAGGATTCGGAAGAAAGAATTTCCCTGCGGTAGGCCTCAAAACCAAAGTCGGTAAAGAAACTCTTCTGCATAACCGCGTTTATATCCGCGTTGTTTACATACAGCCCGTCTTTATTCAAAAGCCAGGTCCGCCGCTCCGGTTCCGCGTCCGGGGGGTTAAGCATCTGATCCAGGGAATTAACCAGAAATTCAGTGGACACCACCCCAATGTCCCGGCCTTGGTTGTCAAATACTACCAGGGACATGGCCGCGGTGATATTGCCCGCAGCCGGGTCCACATACGGATCAACATACGCGGCCTGCCGCGGCGTCCGTTTTGCGTCAATAAACCAGGGACGCTCAACATTATTATAATCCGCACCCGGAATCCAGTCAGGAACGCAGGCCCAATAGCCGTCCTCTGCAAACCAGGGGGCGTTGCCCGCGTAGTAAATGTAGGAAATATCCGGCATGGTGTCCCCTATCCGCTTCAGGTAGACCTGCATTTCCAGGCGGGGAACCGCATCGTAGGACAGCGCGCCGGTTTCGGACTGGGCACCCTCGCGGGCGGCATAGCCCGCGATGCCGGCGGCCGCGTGGCTCAAGAGCCCCGCGTGTTCGTTGAACAAACTGCTTATGTTATCCTTCATTTGATCAATGCTCGTGCGGGTTTCAGACTCAATTTCCCGCTGGGTAAGAGAACGGAAATTGCTTATAAAAACAAGGGATAACAACAGGGCTATGCCGATTATTCCCATAATAAACACAGCCGCCAGGGTGGATACAATAGAATGTTTCATGTTTTTTCCTTATCCATAATATTTTTATCATTCATCTTAAATAACATACTTACAGCAATGCGAAAACTTGTCAAGTAGTTTTCTTTACAAATCTTTAAGTTTTTGAGAGAGAACATTCGTCCAAAACTGACGCTTCGTTTGGAGCATACCAGCAAGCGCTTGAGTCGCGCAGGACGCCTGAACATTAGGCTGCCGCAGACACGGCGGCGCTTCCCCAACCCCCCGGACAGCGGCTTGAGCTATGAACACAGCAGTCCGCAAATCTTTAGCAAAGCCGCCTCGTGGCGTCAGTAACTTCGAGGAACTCAGAGCCGCTCGAAAACGAGTCAGCCCTGCCAACTCTTCATACGTCCGCGCAAGTTCGGAAAGAGCCTCTTCTCCACCACACTTTCTCGTTACTACGGCGCTAGACGTTACTCTCCGCTTTTTACTTCCGTCAACATCTCGGTGTAGTAGCGGCTTTCAATCTTGTCTTCGCCGACGCCGATTTCTTTGAGAAAAGATAAAAGACGTCCTCGCGCTTCTCTTATGGTTTGTTCATCCGCGGAGGACGCGAGTATTTCCAATTCTATAAACCATCCCAAGCCGTGCACTTCGCAGAGTTCCGCGGTAATACCGCCCCTCGTCCACGCCCATCCTTTTTTACGTTTTCGCGCTCCAACTTGAAGCCCGAATATATCAAGCAGAGCCTCAAAAGGCTTCGCGTCTGATACATTGAATTCTCTTTCATCGTTTACCTCGACGCGGCCGCGCTTCTCCTTAATTTTGTATGTTACCAGCGAGCGGGTTCCTTCGCCGTCGGTTTCCTTACGGATACGGACGCCGAAATTCGGAGTTGCAGTCTCTTTCTCGACAAGATACCAGTAGGAGTCTTCTTTCTCAAACTCCCTCTCGAACGACGCTAGCGTGGAGACCGCGATTTTTGTTCTTTTCGGGTCGTCAATCCATGCTTTTAACTCTATTTCTATCATTTTATTCCTTTTAGTCTTTGCGGTCGCAACGCTTCGCGAAAGTTTAGCTTTTGCGTAAAATTGTGTAATCCGCGGTTAAATACAAGCCGCCGCCTCAAAAAGATCCGCCTCGTTCACCTTCGGGTCAAAAAACACCGCCGTCATGTTGCGAAGAAAAACCAAGCCCGTCTTGGGCGGCAAGTCCGAAAAAGCTCTGACAGCGGCTTTGTAACAGGCGAGCTGTAAACGATGATTTTCCGGACGAACCTCCCTATCGGTCTTGAAGTCAATGACGACGCAACGTCCGTCATACTCGTAAATCAAGTCAATTTGTCCATTAACCAGAATCGTTTTGCCGTTTTCATCTGACAGAGGTAGGATAAACTTGAATTCTGAACCACGCCGCGGAGCAAGGGACGCTTCCTTCCCCAGAGGACTTGCGAGAAAGGCGTCTGCAAGCATCAGGGCTTCGTCTGCCAGAGCTTGAGTCTTTTCACGGGACGCGTCTGGGAAAAGTCCTCGAGCCGTGCGAAGAGCTACGTCTTCAAATACCTCGCCCGCAAACCGCTGCTCTATCAAACGGTGGCACAACGTACCAAAAGCTTTTGCTCGTTCCTCGTTTTTTTCCAAAAAATCGTTATTTTCGAATTCAGGAAGCCGTCCGCTCGACGTTCCACCTTCAATTTTTCTCCCAACAGTCTCCATCGCGGTCGGCGTTGTGGAAAAAGTGTACGATTCCGCCAAAAGCGGGGCTTCTTTCGTGTAAAACGCCTCTGGACTAATGGGCGCCGCGGTATCTTTTTTCTTCACAAACCGTTCTATTTTTCCTCTCAGAATCCGTATCCGTTCGATATATCTATGGGAAAAAGCGGAATCCGCCGCGTCTATAGAAAAAATAGAAAAAATGGGAAAAATCGCGTGCTGTTTGCTTTTTCCTGAAGCAAGTCCTATGGCGAGCAGGTCCAGAAAAGTCTTCTTCTGTATTTCACCCTTGCCGTTGACATGGGGAAGAGCCGCAAGCGCGGACAGGCGCTCAATTTCGTCAAACCCCTCAAGCGCCTGTTCCTCCGTTTTGCCCACCTTACGCGTACCGAAAATCAGCAGACGCTTTTTAGCGCGGGTCGCGGCGACATAAAACTGCCGCTTTATCTCAGCCTCCTCTTGCTTCTTAATGGTCTCTTGTATCGCAGAGTAGAAATAATTGACGGGCGTTTCTTTGCGCCTACTCGTATCCATCTTCAAATTGACGATGGGTCCCCACTCGGCGGACAGGTAATAGGGCTTGTCATTGCGGTCGCTTATACCCGCGCCGCCTGCGTCCGCAAGCACGACAACCGGAAATTCAAGCCCCTTACTCTTGTGAACCGTCAAAAACAGGACATCGTTGTCAACTTCGGGCGCTTCGCCGGTCTCGATCTTGTCCGTGGCGCCGATGCGCGGCGCAAGTTCGTCCAAGAAAGCGCTCGCGCTTAACTGCCGCCGGTCCGCGTCCAGGGCAAGAGTATAGAGATAATCAAAATGTCCCAGCGCGGGACGGGACTCTTTGTGATACAACAGCCATGTCCGATAACCTGTTTCAAACCATAGATACGACAGAATTGAAGCTAGAGATTCAAGGTCTACGCGCCTGCGCAACTCCGCAAAGACCGTCTTCCCGTGTTCATAGCGGGCTTTCTCCGCAGGAGAAAGAGCCAAAGCGGGCGTATCCGGGAACGGCTTTTTTTCAATAGAAGAATCCACGCCCATTTCCAAGAGCAGGGTAAAAACCGCCTCGTCGTCGAGATTGACAAACGGAGAGCGGAGAACAGCTGCGTACGCGTTTTTGTCTAACGGAAACAAGGCAAGACGAAGTATAGCATAGAAGTCATTCGCCGGGCCCTCCGCGTACACGCCGCGTGGATCAGACGCTGTGAAGGGAATGCCCGCCTGACGAAACACGCGCTCGTATTCGTTCTGCCGCGACGTGGACTTGAAAAGCATCGCAACGTCTCCAAAGCTGAATTCGCCTGCCTGCGCACCGTCTACGATGCGTTCCGCGGCCGCAAGGGCTTCGCTCGTTCCGGCCGAAACGCTGTCTTCAGGCTTTTCTTGCAAGAATATTTCCACCGGCAGGTAATTTGAATAACCCTTGGCAGGATTGCTCTGAATCTCCGAAAATTCGGCTTCATAATCTTGGGTTACGGTCCCGAAAACGGCCGGGAAAACCGCATTGAAAAAATCAACAAGCTCCGGCGTGGAACGGTAGTTCGTATTGAGCGAAATACTCCTGGATTCTTGTCCCAGTTCCTGAGGTTGTCCTTCATTCAACTCTTTTGAAAGCTTGCGGAAAACCGCCACATCCGCTCCCCGAAAACGGTAGATGGACTGTTTCTCATCGCCCACAAAAAACAGCTTGTCCGGCGCAAGGTCTTTTGCGCGAGGAACGTCGTTAACAGTGTTCACATCGTCTCGTTCAGACAAAAGGTAGAGGAGATTCTTCTGTTGCTCGTTATTGTCTTGAAATTCGTCAATCATCACGGCTTTGATGCTTTTCTTGTAAAAAGAGCGTAGTCTCGCATCCGATTTTAGGACATCAATCGCCATTTCAAGAGTGTCGCGAAAGGAAACTATCCCTATCTGTCGCTTGCGGGATAGGTAAGCGGTTTCATACTCATCCAAAAGCCGCCCTACCGCGAGAATATCTTCCCGAAACAGGAGCGTTTTCGTCAAAACAAGCAACTTCTTGGCGTTTTCCCGCGCCTCGTCGGTTAAAATTTTGAGTTCCTTGAGGGTTTCATCCTTCACATTGGATCTTATTGAAGGAAACGCCTCTTGTGAGGCAAAGAATTCCGCCTTTTCAACGAGATCCTTGATAGTTCTTTCGTCAAAAATCAAGGGCAAAACAAACGTCTTTCGCGCCGCGTTTTTTGCCTTTTTGGGCGTATCAGACTTGCACTTGGAGTCGTCGAGCGAAAGAACGGCTGAACAACAGTTGTTTATAGCCTCACAGCGTTTCTGCGTTTCTTTTTGGATGAAGTCGACCTGTTTCTGCGCCGAAATCGCGTAATTACCGGGCTTGACCAGACTGAAGCTCGATAGAGCTATCTCCGCAAACAGTTTTTTTATGACGACTTCAAAACTCCGCGCCGAGACAAGGCGGGAGAGCGCAGAGTAGAGGTCCTTGTCTCGGCGTCCATTCATCACGAGTTCGACCGCTGATTCTTCGGCCATGCGGCGCATTTCAATGTTATCCACACGGAAATCTCCGGACAGTCCGTATCGGTTTGACGCGCCGCGGACAAGCCCAGTGCAGAATGAATCCATCGTTGAAATGCGCGCCTTGTCAAACTGCGACAAGGCCTCTTTTGACAAGGGGTGGCTCGATTCTGAAAGGCGTTTGAAAATACGCTCGCGCATTTCAGACGCGGCTTTTCGGGTAAAGGTGAGGGTGAGGACTTCGTGAACCTTGCAGGCTCTTTCCGTAACGAGCCTCACGTACCGCTCCGTAAGCGCTCTTGTTTTCCCCGAACCGGCTCCAGCCGAGACAACGACGTTCATATCCGCTAAATAAGCTTTTTGTTGGTCTGAGTCTAAATTCATGACAATAATATAGCAAATTTGAACGTGTTTTGAAAAGCGCGCTTGGGGAGAAGAAAACAACATGTTTCACTTACTAATAAAACCTAATATTGAGTTGTCTCAAACTTTTCTTTCATTTTTGCGAAGAATTGCGATGCTTCGGCTTCCTCTTCTGTAGGCGTTTTTTGAATCGGCGCGTGTATCTCGATGAGGCGCTGTGGAATCTCCGCCAAAAACGGGGACGGCAAACAGCGCGTCGTAGATTGCTGACGTCGCCGCTGTTGGCAACTCGTGATGAAAAGCTTGTTTCGCGCGCGTGTGATTGCCACGTAAAACAGCCGTCTCTCCTCTTCCACAGCGCCGCCTTCCTCAAGACTACGTGCGTGCGGAATGAGTCCATCCTCCGCGCCCGCGATAAACACTACCGGAAACTCAAGCCCCTTTGCCGCGTGAATCGTCATCAAGTTCACCTTCCCCTTGTCGCCGTCATTCCCGTCGTTCTGTGAAATCAGACTTACGCGGTTCAAATACGGGTAGAGTGTGGGATCGAAGTTGTCTGGGTCAGTCTCCCATCTATGAATCGATTCGACGAGCATATCAATATTAGCGAATTTCCACCGCGCGAGCTTCTCATTCTTGCTGAATTCCGTTACTAAATAGCTCCAATAGTCAATTTCATCAACGAGCTGTCGGACTTTTTGCGACAAATTCCGCTTGCCGAGCATTTCGGCGCGATACTTTTCAATGAGCGCCATAAATTCTTGAATGTCAACGCGTCCCATTTCCGCGGCGAAAAGAGCGGCAGGCGCGTTCCGTAGGGTTTCCATTGCGTCCCAAATCGAACAGCGCCGTGTTCCCGCGATTTTACCGAGTTTTTCAACAATCGCGTCTCCCAATCCCCGACGCGGCGTGTTGATTATCCGTAAAAGATTCACGTCGTCGTCAAGGTTGCCGATGACCCGTAGATACGACAAAACGTCCTTGATCTCCTTACGCTGAAAGAAACTTGTACCTCCGGAGACCGTGTATGGGATGTTGCCCGCGAGAAACGCCTCCTCAAGCGTCCGCATCATTGAATTCGTGCGGACAAGCGCCCCAAAATCGTCAAATTTAGCGTGTTCTTGAAATCGAATTCGCTTGATTTGCTCCACGATGAAATCCGCCTCGTTACTTTCGTTCTCTGGATAAAAAAGCTCAATGGGCTTGCCGCTACCGTTGCCTGACCAGAGGCGTTTCTCTTTACGATTCGTATTGTTAGAAATGACGCCGTTAGCGGCTTCAAGTATCGTGGTGGTAGAACGGTAGTTTTGCTCCAGTTTAATTTCAATCGCGCCGGGAAAATCCCGCTCAAAACGCGCGATATTCTCGTAATTCGCGCCGCGCCACGAATAAATAGATTGGTCGTCATCGCCCACAACGCAAATATTGGCGGATTGATTGGCATCCGTTCTTCGTGCAAGCAAGCGTAGTAACCGATATTGTATGAAACTGGTATCCTGAAACTCGTCAACCATAATATATCGGTATCTTCTACGGTATTTTTCGAGAATTTCGGGAAATTCGGCGAAAATTTTGAGCGGCAAAGTCAAAAGGTCGTCAAAATCAACGGCGTTGAACAGTTTTAGTCTGCGGTTATACTCCTTATACACGTCTTTATACGCAAAATTTGCGTCATTTCCCCAATCCGCGAGTCCTGTTTTTATTTTTGAAAAAAGTTGTCCTACGGCGTAAACATCCACGCCTTCTATCGCAATTTTACATTCGCGGATACTGTTCTTGACGCTCTGGTCGCGGTCTGTTTCGTCATAAATTGAAAAATTTTTGCGGTAACCGAGCGATTCAATTTCCTCGCGAAGGATTTTGACGCCGAGGGCATGGAACGTACAAACGGTGAGGTTTTGCAATTTTTTCCCGGTGAGTTCTTTGACGCGGATTTCCATTTCTTTTGCCGCTTTGTTGGTGAAAGTGAGAGCAAGTATAGCGGACTGCGGGACGCCGGCGTCGAGTATAGCGACTATGCGACGCGTGACGACGCGAGTCTTTCCGGCCCCGGCGCCGGCTATGACGAGAACAGGTCCTTCAATGGTATTGACTGCCCGCTGTTGCGGGGCGTTTAGGTTCGGCATTGAGCAATTTGAACCCTATCGCCCGCTAAAGACGGGTGATATTCCTTCATCTTACCGCGCGTAGATAACTCCTCATTTCTGATTCGTCATCCGCTAACGCGGATGGATGACCGCTTTCCTGCTTCATCGAACCGCGCGGTTCTCCACAGGCATTTTGTCGTGTTTTCATAGTTCCCTTGATAGTCACGCCTCTGTTGAGGATGTTTATTGCCGCATTTATGTCGCGATCGTGATGCGTCTCACAGACGCGGCAAGTCCAAGACCTGTCAGCAAGTGTCAACTTTTCGTTCACATTACCGCAAATGCGGCAAGTTTTACTCGTGTTCTTTGGATTGACTTTCACTAAGTTTGTTTTGTAAGCAAGCATACCTCTAAACGCTCCGAAACCCTGGTCGCCCACCGCTTTTCCATGATACATTTGCGCCATCGCAGAGAGATTTATGTCTTCTACTACTACAAACTCATACTGCTTTGCTGTCTCTCGGCTCAACTTGCGCAACCAGTCCTTCCGTTGCCACGCCGCCTTTTCATGTAATTTGGCAACTTTGCGCTTTGCTTTAAGATAGTTCCGCGATTGGGTTTCTTGTGTTTTTACAAACTTTCGTGAAAGAGATCGCTGGTAATGCTTGAGTTGTTTTTCTTTTCTTCGTAAGAATCTTGGACACTTGGTTCTCGCGCCGTTTGACCATACGAGGAAATCTTCATCCCCGCAGTTCCAGTCGACTCCTATTGCTTTTCTACACTAAATGTCGGGTTTGAAATCAAGTGGATTATCAATGAACGGGCTATCTCGGGCAGGGCGGATTTGAACCGCCGGCCTCTTGGTCCCGAACCAAGCGCGCTACCATCTGCGCTACTACCCGTTTACACAATCTCAGAAGCAAAAACTAAAAAACCCGTCTTTAGACGGGATAACGGGAACGACGGGACTTGAACCCGCGGCCTCCGGTGTGACAGACCAGCGCGATAACCAGCTTCGCTACGTCCCCATATAATTTTTTTATTATACCATGGCATGAAAGAAATGTCAAGTGATTTTCAAACAAAATCTCAATTTTATGTGAAAATTTTGACGATGTTCTAGCAAGAGAGAGCAACCTTACAGGTGACCTTCGTCTAACACAATAATGTCAACGCGGCGGTTGTAGGCGCGTCCTTCCGGCGTGTCGTTAGTGGCAATGGGCATAGTATCGGCGAAGCCAGCGACCTGGAAACGTTTTTCGTCGACTCCAATGTCCGTGAGATAGTGGAGAACCGAGATGGCGCGAGCCGTGGAAAGCTCCCAGTTCGATTCCCATGGACCGTTCGGGTCCACGTCCACGCTGTCCGTATGCCCCTCGATTCTGAACTTCCGTCCGCTTAATTCGTCTGAATTGAGCATACCGCCAAGACGGATGAGGATGTCTCTCGTTTCCTCGATATTGATTCTGGCGCTTGCCGGGGCGAAAAAGGAGTCGGACGCGAGGCTTATGACGAGTCCTCTCTCATCGTGGGTGATACGCGCCTTATTTGATTTTACTTCCGGCTCAAAAGTACTAATCGCTTTTGACATGGCGGTTCCCAAGGCGCGTCCTCTATCCATTGAGGGCAGGGACATAATAGTGTTGCCCAGATCGGCGCTCTTGCCTGCGGACAGGGTATTGCCGCCGGTAGAAGCTCCCATACCAGAGTTGAGAAACGCCGACGCCATAGCCGCGAGTTGCGTCGGGTCAGCCTCGTTAGGCTCGAAAAGCGCGACAAAGAAGCACAATAAAAGCGTTACCATATCAGAATAGGTAACAATCCAGTCGCCTCCAGCTTTTTCTTCTTCTTTCTTTTTTCGTGCCACTTCATTCCGCCTTATTTCTCGATGTCTTTCTCCATTTGTAGACGGGTTACCGGGTCCAAATACGAAAGCAGTTTTTGCGCCAGGATACGGGTGTTTTCGCCCGCCTGAATGGAGAGAATACCCTCGATTTCCATTTCCCTTACCTTACATTCGTCGCCGTCAAAGTTAGAAAGTTTCGCCGCGACAGGAATACAGATAAGGTTGGCGATCATGGCGCCGTAGAGGGTGGTGATAAGCGCGACAGCCATGTTAGGACCGAGCGCGCTCTTGTCCTCCAAGTTTTTCAACATGGCTATAAGACCGACGACCGTTCCCAACATACCAAGACCGGGCGCCAGCGTCCCCCACATAGTTACCACCTTGATTTTTGAGCCGTGCCGTTCCTGCATCTGGTTAAGTTCGGTTTCGAGAAGACCGCGTATCATTTCCGCGTCGTTACCGTCAACCACAAGACGCAACCCCTTCTTCATGAATTCGTCGTCAAGGTCTTCAAGTTCCTCTTCGAGGGCCAACAACCCCTCGCGCCGAGCCTTATCGGAGAACGCCAAAAGCTTCTGAATTACGCCTTTTTGGTTGTGGTCGTGCATTTTCATGGCGTATCCAAAAGTCCCCCACATACCGAGCGCGCTCGGAATCGACGAAAAGGTAAAAAGCGCAAGATAAGACCCAACAACGGTCATAAAGAATGAAGGCAGGTCCATATATGTCGCAATAGTACCGCCGGACGTATATATAGCCATGACGGTCATAGCGAGAGATCCGACCAATCCCAAAATAGTTGCTATATTCACAAGCTACTCCTCATTTTTAAAGGCTCCGATGAGTCTACGGTATTCAACGATTCGCTCAATGACCGTTTCCACCTTTTCCTTCACCACGATATGTTTACCGGACAGCATAAGTATCGTTGTGTCAGGTTTCATTTCAATGTATTCAATCTGATGGGGGTTAAGATAATATTCAACCCCGTCAAGCCGCGTTACCTTTACCATATCTTTATTGTAACCAACTTTCTTTATTTTGAAAAGGGGGATTTTAAGGGTAGAAGGCGTAGAAATTAGGGAATGAAGATTCTCGCGAACAAACATTGATTGAAACTATTACTCAAAACTTGCCCGCAAGAGCGTCAATTCCCAACTTTTCATTCTCTACCTTTTGAGCGTCAATAGCTCCTGTAGAAGCTGGTCGGCAGTCTGAATCGTACGAGAGTTCGCCTGAAAGCCGCGTTGAGTAACAATCATATCGGTAAAAGCTTCCGCCATATCCACATTTGACATTTCCAACATACCGGTGACGATTTTTCCCTTATCAGCCGTCCCTGAAGGACCGATATTCGCCGCGCCTGAGTTATTAGAAACCACAAAATTCGTGTCCCCGGACTTCTCCAAGCCGCCTTGGTTGGGGAAGCTGGCAAGCGCGACCTGCCCGATAGTGCGGTTCGTACCGTTGGTATAAACGCCGGTGATGACGCCGCTCTGGTCAATCTTGAAGTTCTCCAGATAGCCCATGATGTAACCGTCTTGGGCAACAGCTTTGGAAGTGCTACTTTCCGCGAATTGAGTAATTGAATTGATGAAACCGCCGACTGTTCCCAGATTCAGGGTGAATTCTTGTCGAATCGCGGCGCCGTCTTCGCCTACGGTCGTGTTCGGCACATCGTAAGCGACATTCATCACCACGTTGCCTTCGGCGGAAGCGTTGCCTGCGCCGTCAGCAGCGGCAAGAAGAGTGCCGTTATTGGAAAAAGTTACGGTGAAGTTGTTCGCGCCGCCGGCCGGCGGCGCTTCAGCGCCTAACCCGATGCTGGCGTTTGTAGGCGCTTCGGCTTCCGGGTCAACTGAAACGACCGCGTTCCAACTGTTCGGCGTTCCCAGCGCCTTAGTGAAATCTACCTGCAAGGTATGTTCCTGCCCGAAACTGTCGTAAACCTTGATAGCCGTATTCCACGTCCCCTGCCTGATTTGTAGCTCTGTAGGGTTTTCCGCCGGAATTTCCGACAGACGTTTGTCGAGATTGCACGCGAAGTTGACTATCGTCGTCGCCCGCGCCGGGTCTTTTGAGCCAACTGGAATAATGATATTTTCCGTATCGCGAGAAACGTCCAGTATCTGCTGTCCACCGACATCTCGCGCCATCCACCCCTGTACTTTCATACCGCTTGATGGATTGACAAAGGTCCCGTCCACGTCAACATTGAAAACGCCCGCTCTCGTGTAATAGGAATTTTCACCTTCTTTCAGCACAAAGAAACCAGTACCTTCAATGGCGAGGTCGGTGCCAACTCCTGTTGACTGGAACGAGCCTTGGTTGTGAATAGTATCAATAGAAGCTATCGCCATACCGAGTCCGACTTCTTTAGGATTCACGCCGCCAAGCGTATCCGTTGGCTTCGCCGCGCCTTGCAACTGCTGGTAGAGCATATCCTGAAATTGGACGCGCCCTTTTTTAAAACCGGTGGTGTTGATGTTAGCGATATTATTACCAACAACATCCATTCTCGTCTGATGATTCTGAAGTCCGGACACGCCGGAGTACAATGACCGCATCATAAGCTTTCTTCTCCTTTTTCGGCTGTTTCTGTTCCACCTATAATTTTCGTTACTTGTTCCCAATTATAATACTCGCCGTTGACCAAGATTTGTGGGTTTGCCCCGCGAGTTACGGCGAGAACCGTTCCCTGAACGACTGTATCGTTATCAATAAGCTCCACGCTTTTGCCCAAAGAGCTTGTCGCTTCGCCTGACGAGAGCATTTCCTTGAGTCGGGCGAAGTCGTTAGCCATACTCGTCATCTGGTCGAGTGTGGAAAACTGCGCCATCTGCGCCACGAATTCTTTGTCGTTCATAGGCGCGGTAGGGTCTTGATAAGAGAGTTGCGTGACGAGCAGTTTCAAAAAGTCGTCCTTTCCGAGCTGTTGTTGCGGCAACCGTCCGTTATTCACCTTCGCGTTGTGTTCTTGAGCGATGCGGACGGCTTCCGCCTGTTCTTGCACGCTTAATACTGATTGTATCGTCATATTATTTCCTTAAAATTACGCCAACAAATCTACCGACTCGGAGCGACGCTCCGCGTAGCCGTTTATCGAAAGGACGTCGTCGTAAGTCTGCGCAACAAACCGTTCTGAAAAGAAGGGCTTCTCTTCAAAGCCATTCCTCCTGAAGGCGTTTTCGCCGCGTCCGCCATTGTTTGAAAGGCTGGCGTTAAGGGTAGCCGTTTCAAAGCCGCTATCCCTGAACGCCTGTTCCAACGAAGGAACCGCTTTGTCAAAGGCGCGGAGCGCGTCTCCACTGTCAACGATGATATGCCCCACTACTTTGTTTTCGGACATTTCCAGCCGAATCTTTACACTGCCAAGCGTTTCAGGCTTCAAAGAGAGGCGAATAACGCCCTGCCCGCCGTCCTTCAACACTACCGCGGCTTGTTTCACGATTTCGGAAGAAAGTCCGCCGTCAAGCTGACGAGTCAATATATCCGCGAACGTCTGGGGTTTATGGTCAATCGGCGCGTCTTCGGTTGTGTTTGAACGAAGGTCAATCGCCATATCAAGCGCGGTCTCGGAACGATTCGGGGTCTGCGTTTGTTCAAGGGCCGCGGTCCTTTGCTCTGTACGGATGTCCTGCACGTCGAATTTATCGCGTATCTTTCGTAAGAGACGGGCGTCCGTCTTGACTGGCTGGGCTTTTTCTCCAAATTCCGCGAAAGACTCGTTTGCGGAAGCCGCTGAACTTATAGAAGTCAAAATTGGAATAACTTCACGGACAACGATATCCTTCTGGGGAGTTTGCTCCGCTTTTAACGGCTTTTTTTCGGCTCTCTCGACTTCGCTGAATTTAGCAGTCCCCTTTACCGCCGTTTTGTCCGTTACAGGCTGAACGTCCTCTGACTCCACAGGAAGCGTTTCCGCATTTTTCCCAACCGCTCTTTTTGTCCGCGTATTGAGAGATTTTTTCCCCGCCGCTTCAATCTGTACGTTTCTATCTGTGAACACAGCGAGAAGGGCGATTTCTTTTTTTTTCGATTTTTTCTCAGTCTGCTGAACCTGCGGAATTTGGGATTCTTCGCGGCTATTTTTAGTAATCTTGGAGGAAGCTTTTGATTTTACTGAAACGGTCTGTTTCCCGGCTTCCCCAGACGGCTGTTTAGTAACCAGGCTGTCAAGCAGTTTGGCGAAAGCGCCGAGTTTGTTCGCTTTTTGGGCTATTTTCTCTTCAGCGCCGCCCGCCTGCGTCTGCCGCGCTTGAGCGCTTATCTGAATCGACACAAAACCTCCAATTTATTCTTATTTCTATTTTCGGCTTGTTTCATTAAAGCATTGAATGAATTTTAGCGTTTTTCAAGATTCTTCATGTCGGATGGACTTTTTAAAAATTGAGAAAACTAAACGGCTGTTTCAGGTATGAGACTCTCTAACGCGTAGGTTTAGGAAGAAACCATTTCGCGGCTCTCACGTCTTTCCTTCTCTCGCTTTTCTTTCCACCCTTTTATTGCTTAAAGCGAGCAGAATGAGTACAATCCCTGTCAGAACAAGAAGCAACGGCCACCAATCGAGAACAAACCGCCTGAAATTAAACGAGACGATTCTAAAAGAGAATATCAACAGAACGCCGCCCAGAACGACGAAAAACGCGGCCGGAACCATGAATACCGTGTGTAACCGCCCGTATTTGCGCCAACTCACAGGCACAAGCGCTAATCCTGAAAAGACCGCGCCAAGGGGCCATATCTTTTTGATAGAAAATTGGAGAATATTCAGAGCGGCTAAAAAGAGAAACAGCCCTACCATTATGAAAAATGCCCCAAAGAAAAGATAGACTGTGCGCTTGTTGAGAGACAGCGCGAGAAAAGCGGCTCCTGCTCCAACTACGCCGAACAGAAGCGATAAGAAGAGATGCTTCTGCGAAACGTCGGTGAGGTTTCCCAATAGAAACGCAACGCCTACTAGTATAAGAAACAGACCAGCGATAAATATAAAATGAGCGACAACGGGACGGATAAATTGCATATTAATTATATAATATCACCAAAAAACTTTGTTTACAAGGAGAAAAGATATATAACGGTTTATTCTTGACCAAGCGAGAAAAGGACGGGTAAAGGCGCCTCGCCCTTACCCGCTTACTACTCGATTTTGAACTTGGCGACTTCCTTGACAAGCACGTCGATATGGTTTCTATTGTCGTTACTGAGGTTGTTCACCTGACTCACGGACGCATTGATTTGGTCCGCGCCCGAAGCCATTTCGTTCATACCTTGCGTGATTTCCTGCGTGGCGACTTCGAGATTCTTGCTTTCATTTATGACGTGGCGGCTTCCGTCGAGCATTTCGTTGGAGCCTGACTTGACTAACTGCGTTATGTTGTTGAGCTGGTTCATAGCTTCGAGTATCTGCTGACTGCCCTGTTCTTGCTCTTCCATCGAGCTACGAATATTCGCCTCCTGTTCAGATACGACCTTAACGTTTTTGTCAATGTCCTCGAATTTGTTCAGAACCGCGCCTGTGGATTTGGTAATTTTATCAATGGAGTTTTTTATCTTCTTCAAGACGGCGGAAATAGTCTTGGATTGCGTTCCTGACGACTCGGCGAGTTTACGAATTTCATCGGCAACGACCGCGAAACCTTTGCCCGCCTCGCCCGCGTGAGCCGCTTCGATAGCCGCGTTCATGGAAAGAAGGTTTGTTTGACTTGCGATGTTTTCCATCACAGCGTTGATTTCGAGCAAGCCTTCGGACTCGCGCGCGATTTCTTGAATATCCCCTGACACTTCTTGCAAGCCTACTCTGCCTACTTCGGAAGCTCCCGAAAGTTTCGATACATTCTCCAAGTTTTTAACGAGCGTCTGGGTAACGGACTGTATGTTGGCGACCATCTCTTCAATGGCGCTGGAACACCGGGCTACGCTTTCCGTCTGCTTGTCAATGTGCCCGTTGAGCTTGTTGATGCTAACGGTAATCTGTTCCATTGAGGCGTTAGATTTGGTAACCGAAGTGGACTGGTTGACAACCCGTCCCTTGATGCTCTGAATATTGGCGGTGATTTCGTTGACCGCGGCCGCGGTTTCCGTCATGTTGGACGCAAGCTCGTTTCCTATGTCAAAAAGGGATACGGATTGATTCTTCACGCTCACGACGAGTTTTCTGATTTTCTCAAGAGTCGCGTTGAAGTACTGCGCCATATCTCCCACCTCGTCCTTTGTCTTGATATTGACGGTCTTGGTTAAATCGCCCTCGCCTTCGGAGATGTCTTTCAGCGTATTCGTAACATTGACGATGGGGGCGGCTATACCGCTTGCCATGAAGAAAGTTATCACCGACGTAATAAGAATTGAGATAACAGCGACGATAATAGTGAAACTGGTCAAGGCGTTTACGTTTTCCATGACTGTGGCTTCGGGAACATTGACGATAAACGCCCACGGGGTTCCCGTTCCTTGAATGGTGAAAGGCGAAATTTGCAATATAACGTTCTTAACGCTTATCGCATCGGGATTGCCGCTTTGTAGCGCGTTGTTCACAACGCCCATTCCCTCTCTTCCAAGCATATCGCCCATCACACTTGAAAATTCCTGTCCTATTCCCGAACTATCGCTTCTGGCGACTATATTACCGTCGTTAGAAACAATCGTGGCTGTTCCAACCTCGTAAGGCTTAATACTTTCAATAATTTGCTGACTACTCTCAAACTCGAAGTTAATACCGACTCTTCCTACTATTTCGTCATTGACGACGATGGGGTAACACACTCGACCAATTAATTTTGTCGCTCCTCCTATCGTATCAAAACTCGGATTAGCTATCACTGGGTTTCTGTTGTTGAGATTGGCGGTGATATCCATATAATATCTATACTGCGACAAGGCGTATTTGGCGATGTCGCCGTCCCGCCTGCTAAACCACGTCATATAGTTGCCTGACGCGTCTGTGCCGGGCGTATTAGCTAATTCCTCGTCCCTGCCGTCTATTCTGCCCGGAATCCAAAGCGTGAATATTCCCACGAAGTCGTTGTTAGTACTAATCACGCTGTACAAGATTTCATCAAACTGAGCTCGCCGTACCGTCGCGTCTACCATTTGGTAGTTTATCATAAATTCCGCAATTGTCTTCGATACCATCAGACAGTTCTCGTAATTATTCCTGAATTCCTGAGCGTACATTCCCGATAAGTTTTGCATCACGTCAAAAGCCGCCTCTCGCTGTAACGCCCTTGCCCGTATAAGCAACACGGTAGATATGGTTACAATAACCGCCAATACCATACAGGCTATCGTAACCGTCATTCGCAATTTAAGCTTCATAGTCTCTCCCTATAGATGTTTTGTTATCGCTTTAAAATAAAAAAATTCTCTCCCTATGTTAGGTAGGAAGAATTCGTAAACAGCGAATCCATCCCTTAAAAGGGATGGATTCAAAGATTTGTTCGGAACTACTTTATCGCAATAGCGGAAAGTTCAAATTTGACCGCTCCGCCGTTGTTGCCGAAACCTGCGGCGACTTGCAACTTAGTAATTTTGTCAGGGGCTATTTTCGCTTTGGCAAAGTCAATGGTAACTACCGCGCCGGCTTTGCTGAACTTCGCCGGGGTCGCGATGGGATCTTTAGCGTCTGTGAACACATTGACGATGTAATCGGGAGCGCCTGACCCAAGGTCTTTACCGGAAAGCGTAAGGGTTTTGCCTTTCTTCAAAGCCGCCAATGTCGCCGCGTCCGGGGTGAAATCAACGGTAAATACGCCGCCTTTCGCTAATGCGCCGTCAACTGCATAAGAACCCTTCTTGGCGTCCACGGTTACCTTTGCCTTTGCGTCGCTCGCCTTGGCGGTAAACACCGTCTGCGCGAACAACCCTGTTCCTACTAACAACACTAACGCTGTCAAAACAAGCTTTTTCATAAGCTTCCTCCATAACGGAGACATAGGACGTCGTCTCATGTCTCCTAAATTTATTGGGAATGAGAATCTCTCACCCCCGCTTAACCGGATGCTACGCAACCAGGAAAAGCCTTGGACTCAAAGACTTTCCTCGCAACAACAAGCGATCACGCCTACATAAATCCTGCCTGATAAAGGCCGCCGCCGATTTTCGCGGGATAATCATTTATACAAAAGCGTTGTAATACTTTTTCTACGCCTTTTATAAACATGTTTATATATTACTAAAGAATCAAAAGATTGTCTAGCAAATAAATTCAAAATATTCGTTTTTTTGTTTTTTAGAGATGTTGAAAACTTTTATACCTAGGGACGCTTGAAGAGCTATTGTTAAGAATCAGCGTTCTTTTTTAGTTCGTTGGCGAATCTCTTACAACTGTCCTGCGTAGTCTTTTTCGTATTGTTTGAAGGCGGGGTTGTTAGGGGAGACCGCAAGCGCTTGCTTCAAATAATAAACAGCGCGGCGGTCGTCTTTTTGTCTGCGATAAAAGTCAAACATGGCGATAAGCGCGTTTAGATTGCGGGGGTCTTCAAAAAGACAGGATCGGAGGTCGCTTAATTTCGTTTCGTCGCTAGCTCTTGTTCTGCTTCTCAAATAATAGTAACGCGCTTTAGCGACGCCGGCCGTTGTGGACGACAGTTTGGCGTTGATGAGTCTTGACGCTTCATCGGTGCGACCGGTGTCTAGTAACGCGGAGATATAGGCAATACAAGCCTCTTCGTTTACGGGGTCCGTCTGATATGCCTCCCGCGCATAGGAGAGCGCGGCCGCATTGTTACCGATGCCGTGTTCGACTATGTAGGCGTTCAATAGGTCGTCCGTAGAGCGTCTTTCTTCTAGCAGTTTTACTACATAGAAACGGGCGTTGGTCCACGCTGATTGCTTAACGGCGTCGGCGAGCGCCAATTCTATAACCGCTAAGGACGGGGATTCGACATTCAGAAGCCGGTCAAGGACCGCGCGTCCTTCCGCTTGTTCCGCGGCTCGTTGCGACTCCATAAGGAGCTTCGCTGTATACACGGCTACTGGTTCGTCAACCAGAGGCGAAGCCAAAAGCGAGCGCAGATAGTTTAAAGCCGCGTCTCTGTTGCGGTACCCTTCGGCCTGAATACGGGCGCGCAGAAACAGGTATTCCGGGTTATTCGGGTTTATGGACGCGTAAAGATCAAGGGGAGCTTGGGCTTGGAGAAAAAGTCCTTCTTCCACAAATATGCGCGCGCGCATAAGGATGAATTCGGCGTCCTTGCCGTTCTGTTGCAGAATCTCGGCAACGGCGTTTTCCGCGCGGGACCAATCCTTCATCGCAAAGTAGACATAGGCGAGTTGTTTCTTTACGCTCATGCTTTCAGGATAAAGCACGAGCAAATCGGAAAGTTCCTTGACCGCGTCCTGATAAAGCCCGCGTTCCATCATGACGCGCGCAGATCCTTGAACCGCCGGGTAACATTCCGGGGAAACCGATAAGGCTTTCGCGTATTCATCGAGAGCTTCTGAAAGATTACCGTTCTTTTCGTAGACAAAACCTAATAGATACGGAGCGATCGGGCTGGACGGATTCAGAGAGAGGGCTTTCTGTAAGTCAGTAGCGGCCGCGGACATTCTGTCGCCGTCAGAGTCGTTCAATAAAGCCAAGAAAGGGAGAATGTATACCAGAAAATCCGCGCTTGCGGAGGCGGGCGGGATATAAACGCCGCGATCGACGTCGCCGAGTATCTTCATGTAGACGGAGTAAACGCCTGTTTTAGGCGGGTCAGTCGGCGGAAAGGAACCTTTCACGTCAGGATAGATAGCTTTGAGGAGGCGGACGCTTACCGCGTTCATGGCTCTGCCGAATTCGCCGCTCGACAGTTCCCTACTACGGATTAGGTCAAGCGCCCTGAGGAGGGACGAAGGAGTAGCCTTCCATACTAGAGAACGGATTTCTTCGGCTATGTTGGGCGATCTGACCGCATCCGGCTTTGTCTCTTCAGGAACAGTCATGCCCTGCGCGGACGTGTAATTCTTTTCCGTTTCCACAATCGGAACGGGTTGGGGAGGAGATTGAACCACAGGTTTTCCCGCGCATGAAGCGAACGTTGCTAAAATAAGAAACCACTCTACGGTTCTCACGTTTCCCCTTCTTTACTTTTTCTCTCTACTCCTTTATTGCTTAAAGCGAGCGGAACGAGAACAATCCCTGTCAGAGCGAGAAGCAGGCGCCGCCAGTCAAGAACAAACTGTCTGAAATTAAACGAGACGATTCTGAACGAGAACACCAACAGAATGCCGCCCAGAACGACAAAAGCCGCGGTCGGAACCATGAACACCGGGTGGAACCGCCCATATTTGCGCCAACCCGCGGGCGCAAGCGCCAACTCTGAAAAAATCGCGGCGAGGGGCAGAGAAAACGAGAACGTATTCAAGGCGGACAGGAAGAGAAACAGCCCCGTCATTATGAAGAAGGACGCGAAGAAGAGGTATATAGCGCGCTTGTTGAGAGTCAAAAACGCCGTCCCTGCTCCGATCACGCCGAACAGAAACGGCAACAAGAGACGTTTTTGCGAAATGTCGGCAAGATTTCCCGGCAGAAACGCAATACCTATCAGTATAAGAAACAGACCAGCTATAAATATAAAATGAGCGATGAGGGGGCGAACAAATTCCATAATGTTATTATTATACCATTAAAAAGCTCTATTTACAAGGGGAAAAATAAGAATTTACAAGGACGATACGGGCGCGCGATTGGTGAAAACCTACTTCCCGCGTCCCCTGAAACTTCGCTTTCGCCGAGTTTACGGACTTACATTAGTTTTAGAACCGCCTTTTTTGAACGCGGCAAGGATTAAAGACCATTCCCGCTTGTTTCCGCCGCTAAGTTTATTTCTACTTTCTCTCTGCGGTCGAAGTTCGTTCAAACGGTCCTATCAATTAAGGCTTTGCGGTCTGCTCGCCATCTTGCGCTGTAGCTCGGCGGCCCGTTCCGGGGGCAGGAGTGAAATCCAATACGACACAATGGAAGCGGAGCCTTCGGCGGCGGCGATTTCTTCAGCCTTCCGAAAAACGTCTATTGCGTCTTGGTCGTCCATTTTACCGATGATTTCTACGGCGTTCTGCGGAGGCATACCGGTCAAATACCGCGCGTTCTGTGTAACGTTCCTGTCCTTGTTTTCAGAATCTTTTACTAAAGCGTTGAACGAATTTTCCCGCTCCTCAAGAAACTTTTGTCTTTCTTCCAATTCTTGCGCCATCTGCTCGATTTCTCTGTAGCGGCTCTCTAGGTTCCGTTCTTGTTTTTCCAATTCTTGTTCGTGTAGTCCGATAGCTTCAAGGCTCACCGCGAGTCTTTCCGCGTCAAGGGAAATCTCCGCGTCCGCGGGAACTTTTCCCTGGGTCCGCCCCTCTCTGCCTATGAGCCTATAGACCGGCGACAGAATAGACTTCGCGTCAATGACGTTAAGATAATCAAACCACACGACCGCGCCTACGGCCATGGTCGCTATAAGCAACAAGAGGACAATGACCTTGCCCAGAACACGCTGTTTTCCATATTCAGCCACTTTGCCTCCCCCCTTGCAAAATATCATACTAAATATCGGCGTATTAGTCAACCTCGGTCTTGCAAAAAGCGCCAACAAATTCTACGATGATTAAAGAAGCTATCTCGAAAAATTTTGGTCTTTAGGGATTTCCTATGTTTATTAGAATGTTCCATACTTCTCTTTCGGTTTGGGCGTTGAGTAGGCTGTTTCGTAAATCCGGATTTTTTAGATGCGCGCTAAAAAACGACAACGTTTGCAGGTAATAGGCGTGATGGTTCTGCGCCGCGGCTATCATGAACAGGAGGCGGACCGGTTCGTCGTCAAGCGGCCGAAAGTCTATGATGTCGGTACGGCTTATGCCTACGGATACCACCAAATCCGTGACGGACGCGAGCCGTACGTGGGGAATGGCGATGCCCCGTCCAATAGCCGTAGACATGAGCGCGTCCCGTCTGAGAATCTGATCGACTAATTCACGGCGATTCTTCACTTGAGGCGCGGTAGCGAGGTTTTCCGCCAGAACGGAAAGCGCGTCCTGTCTGGTCGAGTGATTCAGAAATACGATGCGGTCCGGGGAAAGGAAGGTGTCCGCATGAATACTCTCCCTTTCCGTCCTTTCAGAAAACCCCATATTCTTGTTATTTCCCGAAAGACGGACGTTCAGCCATTTCTCCAACTCTTCTCGTTTGAAACGCCACACCGTCCCTATCTTTCCCGCAGGAATCACGCCCTTTTGGGCCCAATCGTAAACCGTATGATCGGAAACACGCAGATACTGGGCGACGTCTTCTATGGTTAAAATATCATTCATTGAAACCCCTTGTAATAATATTACAAAAAACATAACTAATGTCAATATTTTAACGCAAATTAACAATGATTCCTCTATGCTGTGAATAAACGGCGCTTCGATGAAATCTACCGCTAAATCTCTCTCTTGGGTATCCCGCTAGTAAATTTTCCCCATAGTTTCTTTTGTATCAAATAGATTAGTATATAAAAAATTTGGAGGCGGTAAGCCTCCATTATCTCATTAAGGAGGAAATCATGAGAAAAGTAACAGCGGCGTTCATTGTCGCAACGGTCTTTTTTTCTATTTTGTCTATAACGAGCTGTACGAAAAGAAACGACGGGGGAGGCGCAAGAGCGGCTGATACGCTCACGCTCACGGTGTTGACCCACAGAACGGATCGTCTCGCAAACGGCGGGGACGGTTCTTTGGAAGCCATGACCAAGGCTTTCGAGGCGGCGAACAATTGCAGGGTCGCGTATCAGGGCTATACGGACTACGCTTCGGACGTTGCGACTATGATGAATACGAAGGATTACGGCGACGTACTTATGATAGTCGATTCGGTGAAAATCGCGGATTTGGGCGTCTTCTTCGAGCCTCTTGGGACGTTTGAGGAATTGAACGAAAAATACCTCTGGGCTGACGTCAAGATGTACCAAGGCGCGGTCTACGGGCTGGCGCACATGGGAACCGTGTCCGGCGGCGTCTGCTACAATAAGAAGGTTTGGGCGGACGCTGGTATCGCCAAGCTTCCCTCGACTCCAGAAGAATTTCTTGCGGACTTGCAGCAAATCAAGAATAACATCCCTAATGTCATCCCATATTATACCAACTATAATTCGCGGTGGACTCAGGTGCAGTGGGCGTCTCTCGTGGTCTCCGCGTCCGGCAACCCAAACTACGAAAACGAAATTCTTATAAATAAAAAGCCCATCTTCGAAAAGGGCGGCGCGTATTATAATGTGTGGAAATTACTCTTTGACGTGTATCGGAACCCGGCGCTCCACGAACCAGACCCCATGACCGACGACTGGGAAGGATGTAAAGCCGCAATCAACGACGGCAGAATCGCTACTATGGTCATGGGATCGTGGGCGGTAAGCCAATTCAAAGAAGCGGGCCCCAATCCGCAGGACATTGGTTATATGCCCGCGCCTTTCAGCGTCAACGGAAAACAGTACGCGCAGTCAACGTCCGATTATTGCATGGGCGTAAACAAGAACAGCTCCGCGGCGCTCAAGGAACTCGGCAAGAAATACATTACATGGTTCATCGAGGAATCAGGCTTCGCCCAGAAGGAAGGCGGTCTCTCCGCGCTCCGCGGCAGTCCCACGCCCGATTATCTTGAAGCCTTCGCCAACGCGGAACTTTTCATTGCGCAGAGCGCGCCCGAACCTCTAGTCGGCGTTTGGGACGATATCGCTAAAGTATCCGAAGTGAATCCTTGGGGCGACGAGTCCGGCAACTTCAAGTTCCAAATCGGAGACGCGGCTTTTGCGGGTAGAGACGAAAGCGTCTTTGACTCCATCGTAAACGCGCAGAACGAGAAGTGGGCAAAAGCCAGAGACGCAAACGCCGCGCTCGCCGCGTATCTAGCGAATTAGCGATAGCCTTGCTTACCGCGGCCGCGCCGCCCAATCTCTGTTTAGACGAGGGTTGGGCGGCGAAATTATTCCCCCAATATGAGGACTTTTTATGAATAGTTATCAAAGCCAATCATTCTTTCAATGGAGCGCAAGCTATAGGGGGCAGAAGTACCTTACCACTATTTTATTTTTGCTGATTCCTGTTGTGTTGCTCGTCTTATTCACCGCCATACCGGCCGTCAACATGGCGCTTTACAGTTTTCTTAGGATAGACAGATTCGGGCTTCACCCGGAATTCATTGGATTTCAGAATTATGTCGACGTTTTCACTCGTTCCGACACGCTGTCGCCTCTACGGAATAGCCTCTACTATATGGGCGGCTCTTTTGTACAGCTTTCAGTCGCCCTCGTCGTAGCGAGCATCCTCTGTACGCGCGTTCATTTCTCCAATGTATTCAAAGGCGTTATATTTTTCCCCTATATGATGAACGGCGTCGCGGTTTCCATCATCTTCCGCAAATTCTTCTCCAGCGCGGGCGGCATCAACGCGTCTGAAGGCATCTTGAACAGTATTCTGCTTTTGTTTGGGGTTCAGCCCCACACATGGCTTTCGGCGAGTCCGGTTATCGCCAACATTTGCCTCGTGTTCGTGTCTAACTGGCGCTATATCGGCTTTGACATCATCATGTTCATAGGCGCGATTCAATCTATTTCCCCGGAGATATTTGAAGCGTCGAGTCTGGACGGGGCGAACGGTTGGCAACGGTTTAAGTACATCATATTCCCAAGCATCAGACCCATCATCGCTCTCCAGTTGATTCTCTCGATACGCGGAGCGGTCTCGGTCTTTGAAGTCCCCTATATCGTTACTAACGGCATGAACCACACTGAAACTTTTGTTATGAAAACGGTGGATACCGCGTTTAAATTGGATAAATTCGGGCTTGCTTCCGCAATGGGCATAACTTTGCTCCTCATCATCGTCGCCATAACTCTTGTCCAAAAGGCGTTCTTCAAGGAGGAAGCGTAAATGGCAAGCATACGCCCTATGGATAATGAGGGCTTGTTGGTAAACGTCCTGAAATACACGGTTTTGATAATAGGCTGTTTGTTGGTCCTTATCCCGCTCGTCGTCGTTCTGCTCGGCTCCTTCAAAAGCCACAACGATTTCCTCACGTCCGGCGTGTTCGCGTTTCCTCAAGACGGACTTGCCTGGTCAAACTACAAAGAAGCCTTTCTCAAAGGCCGAGTGCTTGAAGGTCTCTGGAACACCCTCGTCATCCTGGCGATTTCCTGCGTAGGCACCATTATCACTGGCACTATGACCGCGTTTGTGGTTCAGCGCTTCAAGTCGATTCTAACAACCGTTACGAAGGCCGCCTTTTTAGCGGCGACTCTGCTTCCGAATATCACCATGCAGGTAACGGTCTTCCAAGTAGTCAACCGCTTGGGGCTTTACAACACGATACTTGCGCCTATTATCCTCTACGTCGGCACAGATATTATTTCAATTTACATTTTCATTCAATACTTGAACCAGATTTCCATATCTCTTGACGAAAGCGCCATCATAGACGGCGCCAGCTATCCCCGCGTCTACTGGAGCGTCATCCTGCCGATATTACGCCCCGCCATAGCCACGGTTTTAGTCATCAAGTTCATTGGCATATACAACGACTTCTACACGCCGAACCTCTACATGACGAAGCTCCGCGTGGTTTCAACGGCGCTCTACAGCTTTATCGGTCCCTATGGGGCAAAGTGGGAAATCATATTCGCCGGGGTTGTTATTTGCATCATCCCGTCTCTCATAATATTTATCGCGTTGCAGAAATTCATCTATACGAATCTGGTATCTGGTTCTGTGAAGGAATAGCAGGCGTAGCCGTTGGACGACTCAACGGGCGTTGTTTGAAAGGATGTCAGGCGCCGTGGGGAGACATTGCG
>JAIRKH010000025.1 GCA_031260245.1 Treponema sp.
TTATATGCAATGCCCCTAAAAACCAAATCTTCGCCCCAGATGGCGCGGTTTAAAATATATCGCATAACAGTCTCCGTCGCTATTCTTTTTAAACGACTTCATAAATTGTCTGCCCTCGACTTGACGACTCCGCTTGCAAGCAAGCATAGCTCTTTGGCGCGATAAATCAGCGCAGGGTCAGCGGCGTCTCCTTTTTTAACAACAAACGTTGAGAAATCGTCTAACGGGCTATGCCCGACTGGGGCGGGTAGAGGCGCAGGAGTAGAGCGGACGCCAATGTTTCCGATTTCTCCAATGCGCGGAGTAATAGCGGGATAATCACCGCGAAAGCGCCGCGGAACCCTTTTTTGCCGCCGCGGGAGAGTTGCGCGGTTCTGATGCGTGCCGCTTCCTCAGTAAGAATCGGCGCGCACTGCAAGCTTATGCCCAAAGCCAGAGCGACGTCCCGTCCGTGCGGAAACCTTACGCGCGTCAGAAAACGATTGACCGCGCCAAGCGTCTCCCGCAAGGGCGTCGCCGCTAGATAGAGCGTCAGACACGCGACAATCGTAAACACGCGGGTTATAATGGAAACCGAGCGGTAAACTTCCGCTGTGGTAATGGATATAGGGAAAAATTCAACGATTACGCGGCTTTCATCATCCGCCCAGTTGAATATAAGCTGAAAGAATACGACTATTCCCATCCAAGGAAGGCTTGAGAAGGCGCGCTTGAGCAGGGAACCGACCGAAACGCGTCCCCAGAACGCGCCTGCAAGAAGAATGAGAGTCAATGCTCCCACGGAGAAAAACACGTTTCCCGCTAACGTGGCGCCGCATAGTCCCAAGAGCCACAGCAGTTTCTTGCCCGCGCCGAGCTTCTGTAAGGGAGAGAGCGGGTTTGCGGTTATATCTTGTTTGGAGTCGCCGCGATTCGGTTGCGGACAAGACTCGACGCTCCGGTTTCTTTCAAGATACGAAACCTCTGACGGCGTTCCAAAAGCCGTTATTCGTCCCTTGTCCATAACAAGCGCAAGGTCAAAGGCTTCCGCTGAATCCCATGAATGGGTTACCGCGACGACGGTTTTGCCCTTTGCCTTTTGTTCAAATATCATATTCATAACGCGGGCGCGATTCTTTGCGTCGAGTCCCGCGAAAGGCTCGTCCAGAAGGAGGATTTCGCCGTCCATAGCCAGAGCGCCTGCAAGCGCGGCGCGGCGCTTCTCCCCGCCGGACAGAGCCCGCGTCTCTTTGTCTGCGAATTCCGCGAACGGCAGTCCCCCGAGATCCATCGCGGTCTTCACTCTTTGGACGAGCGGCTTGCCTTTAAGCCCCGCGTTTTTAGGCGCAAACGCTACGTCGTCCGCGATATAAGCTTCAAATAGGGCGCTTTCGGGCGACTGAATGGCGAGCGCCGCCCGCTTGAACGGCTTTGCGCCGCCCGCGACGCTCACGGTTCCCGTATCAGGCGTAAGCAAGCCATTTATATGTTTGAGAAACGTAGTCTTGCCGCATCCGTTCTTCCCAAGCACTGCAATGGTACTGTTTCGCGGTATGCTCACCGTAACGTTGTTCAATCCAACGGAATCTACCCTTGAACCATGCGAAGAATACGAACCGTCGTCCTGAAATCGCGGTCTGCTTTTATATTTTTTTGTTTTCAAATACGAAAAAGACGCGGAATCAAACTGGATGATAGGCGGTTGTCCTATGGAGACGAGCGTTTGCGGCGGTCTCGCAAAATCCGCCTTTAAACCCCAATCTGACAACCGCGGGTTTTGAAGCAAATCGCCAGGTATTCCGTCAAACACGAGTCGGCCTTTGTGGAGAACGAGACAGCGGCGCGCTCGCGTCGCGTGTTTTAATTCATGGGTAATGTGAATAATGGTCTTACCCGCCACGTTCAGCTCGTCCATGAGGAAGAGCAGGCCGTCCGCGGCTTCCGGGTCAAGCATAGACGCGGGCTCGTCCAAGAGGAGGCAGGGGCTTTCCACGGCAAGGACGCCGGCAATGGCGAGCCGCTGTTTCTCGCCGCCTGACAGGGTTTGCGGGGAACGGTTCCTCGCTCCTTCAAGTCCCACCGCGGCTAGAGCGCGGTCAACCCGCGCCTTGATTTCCGCCTCCGTCAATCCAAGGTTCTCCGGTCCAAAAGCGGCGTCTTCCTCAACCGTGGAACCGATGATTTGCGAGTCAGGGTTCTGGGTTACCGCGCCGACCAGGGCGCGTATTCGCCTTAAACTTCCTGTAGTTTTCCCCTTCCCGGCGTCGTCCGCAAGAACTGCTGTTGTTACGTCAAGTCCGTTCACCAAAACGCCGCCATATTGCGGCGTGAGTAGTCCGTTTATACAAGAGGCTAACGTGCTTTTCCCACACCCGTTTTCCCCCATGAGGACGACGTACTCGCCTTCGCGTATATCAAAACTGACGTTTTCTAGGGTTGTTTCATTTTCGTAGCTAAAAGAAAGGTCTCTGACGCTTATCATTACAGGTAAGACTTTACAGTATTTTAGTTTTTTTGTATACTAGAAAAGGTCAGGTTGAAGAGTATGTTGTATAGCAAAAATTGTAAATAGAGGACGCTACGCGGCGTACCTTTCAAACCGTTTCTCAATTAAGGAGTTTACTATGAAAAGAGATTTTATCATTGCGGCTGTCGTCTTGACGGTTGTTGTTAATAGTTTCGGCGAAGAGCTCGCCGATTTGCAGAGGAACGTTGACGATTTCTCAACGAAACTGTCGGCGTCTCTTCCTTTTAACGCTAGTATGGGTCTAAATTGGTCGGACGCGTATATCGGAAAGTTTCTCGGAGTTCCGCCCCACTTCGGCGTTGGGGTTTCGGGCGGCGTTACCACTCTGAATTCCGCCGCTTTCAACGATTTATTAGATGATTTCGGGCTGTCTCTTCCTATAGGACAGATGCTTTTGCCCGCTTATGTTGTGGAAGGTCGTCTGGGCGGCTTCTTCCTGCCTTTTGACGTGGGAGTAAAATTCGGCGCTTTGCCTCAAGTTGATTTTGGGGAACGCCTCAAGATTGACTACTTGCTTGCGGGTGTAGACGTCCGTTTCGCGGTCATGGAGGGCGGTGTGGTTTTGCCGAAAATATCCGTGGGCGTGGGTTTCAACTTCCTGAAAAGCGCGCTCGCCGCGCCTTTGGGAAACGGCGTTTCTTTTAACGTCGGCGGAAAAACGCTTGCGCTTACTCAACCAGAAGCCGCTTTCTCTTGGGAAACAAAAAGTATTGACGTAAAGGCGCAAATTTCAAAATCCCTCGCGATTATTACGCCTTATGCTGGGCTTGGGGCGAGTTACGCGTGGTCAAACGCTGGCTATTCGGTTGAGTCTAGGCTACAATACGATGGAAGCGAGGTCAGTGACGACGACGTCGTGGAAATCAAAAATAAGTTGGCGGACGCGGGCGTTCCGGATCTTGACAGGCTCTCAGCGAACGGCTTTTCGTCAATCATCGGCTCTGAAGGGTGGGCTTTCCGCGCGTTTGCAGGATTTTCTTTGAACGTGTTTATCGTCAAGTTCGACCTGACTGGTATGTATAACTTCATGGACTCGAACTACGGCGCTACTCTGGGAGTACGGCTGCAGATATAGCGGGTTACGCGAAACGCCTTCCGAAACTTTATGCAAATTATGTAAAAAATATACTGACAAAAGTTTTTGGATATAGTGTTGTATTAGAAATAGATAGGTAAGGGAAACATAAAGCGGATAACGCTTTGCATAACGTTCCGGCTGGCGCCGCCCAAATGCGCCGGAGCAACGACGTGGGAATGGAGCGTAGCGGAATGACCTAGCGGGCGGCCAAGCGTCCACAGTCCTGTTAGGCGACGTTTTTGGCTCTTGTAATTTTATATTCCAGCCCTACATTCTCGAAGTAATTCTACAATTTCCTCTGTTGTAACATTAAGTTTTACACGAGGAATATCTTCAAGCGGCGATTGCCCTTTCGTATTATTTTCTTTTACTTTATTGAGTCGCCGCTCGATTCGCGTCCGCGCTTGCCTGTTCCGCCGTCCAGACGTCCTTGGCGTTCAGCGGTATCTTTTCAAACGCATGGTTGAGAGCTTGAGAAAGAGCCTGCGCGTAAGCCGCGGGAATGACGCTGTAGGGCAATTCGCATATCCCCTTGGGGTCCGCGTCGCCGTTTTCTATGAAGCTCACGGTTATAGGCGGCGCGTCTATGGGCGAAGGAACGTCGTAATTGTAGATGAGGGATTCGTCTATCTTTCCATCCGTATAGAAGAGATTTTCCCGCGACGCCCAGCTTAAAGCGTGCATAGACGCTATTTTGACGGCCCTTTCCGCTCTTTCCGGAGCGATAATACGCCCACCTTCTATGCAGAGCCAGAGACCGCGGATTTTCGGGCTTCTGTTGATTTCCACTTCCACAACGCCGGCCGCCCAGCTCAAAGAAGAGAGCGCGTTTTGGTCAATTCTCCCTCCTGTTTCTTTAGTCCATGTTTGGTCGGCTAACATTGAAGGCTTATAGACGCGGCGCGCGGTTATAGGTAGAGGCGTCCGCATCCGCTGTCTTTTGATCGCCGAACAACAGCGCTCGACGAGTTTTGTAACAACCGCGACGTTTCGGGACGCGGTTGAGGGTCCCGCATTCGCTCCATCTACCACTTGCGTCTTTTCCGGCGCTGTCTCCAATATTTTCACCGCCAAATCCCGCAGAATCCGCGCAAAGCCGACGTCTACGCTCGCTGCTATCACAAGAGACTCGTCTTCCTTTAACGTTACTTCTACGGAACAGTCGAGCTTGCTTCCGAACAGGAGCCCGCTCCCTTGATAAGCAAGGGCTATTCCTATGCCCCTCAACGGCGTTTCTTGGGGACTGCCCCGCTCGCGGAGCAGGTTGTAGGACGCCCACTTCCGTTTGTAATCCGACGCCGCGGCGACTCGTTCCATCGCCTGTTCCGCAAAGACTTGTTCTTTCAGGGGAATTCCTATGGCAAGCTTACCATTTTTCTTCAAGGCGTGCTTTACCCGCCATTCAGCAGGTTCCACGCCGACCGCGTCCGCTATGCGGGAGACATGCCGTTCTATCGCAAAGAAACCGTGGGACGCGCCAAAGCCTTCAAACGGTCCTTGATAGGGAATGCCGCTCTTCACCGCGACTGCTTTCACGGTAATCGGTGAAAGCCGATACGCGCCAAGGCTTCCAATACAGATTCGCGCCAAGAATTCTTCGGTAAAAACTCTCTCCGCTCCTATATTGATATTCGCCTCTATATCTGTTTTTAGAATTTTGCCGTCTTCCCCAATACTACTGGTAATCTTTATTTCAGTTTCCGGACGTTTAGGCCCGTAATGGAAACATTCTTCCCGCGTCAGGCAGAGTTTCACCGGTCTTTTCGTTAAAAATGCGCCTAAAGCCGCATGGCACGCAACTAGAGACGGATACCAGAGCTTGCCGTCAAGGTGAAAACCGAGTCTTGTAGGAATAACTTTAACCATTTCCGCAGTCGTTCCCAAGGCTTTAGCGACGGAACTCCGCGTGTGCGCTTGCCACTGGGTCGCCGTGTAAACGGTGGCTTTATTCTCGAAAAAAACCGACAAAGCGCAGAACGGTTCCGCCTCCCAATGTTCTTGAATACCGGTACGGTAAACGCCTTGGACCACGGTTTTGACTTTCTGGGTCTCGTTTTCAGGCGCGTCTAGAGACGTTGTCTGCCCAATGACGAAGTTTCTCTCCATTATTTCTTCTGTTTGTTCCGAATTTTCTAGCGCGGCGTTTTCCTCGTTTTGCTCAATCAAGACTTTACAGTCCGCCGCGTAAGCCCATAGTTTCAGCTCGTCCGGTCCAATCAGGATACCTACAGGTTCGCCTATATAAGAAACTTTATCTTTCGCCAATATCGGTACCGGAAACGTATCGAGTTGGTTGACGCCTGGTATATCCTTCGCGGTGATAAGCGTATAAGAAGACGGCGTTTGCAGCCGTTCCACGCCTATGAATCGTCCCCGCGCCGAAGGCGACCTGATGGTAACGGCAAAGAGGCTGTCTTCAATATTTATATCAGTAACAAACGCGTCCATTCTTAAATTTTAGAGAGCGGGGATAGAGAGTTGACGTCGTTAAACAAAAGACTTCTAACCAATCGCTATTCTTTCTCCTCTCTTGATAGTTTTGACCGCCCGCGTCCCAGTCGCAAGTTTTTCCATAAGGAAACCACGATAAAGACGATTATCGCGGAAGCCGCGGCCTCTACAGGCCCATTGAGCGCGGCGATAGGAAAAATCACCTCCCATGGAAAGATTTTCAGAAGACCGAGTCCGCCGAGAACCAGAACGGTATTGACGAGGCTGCCGACGACCGCCGCTACGACAATCGCGATTGATAGGACAACGGCGGATGATTTCCGCTCTTTTTTATTCCATAACCGGCCGCTTATGAGCGCGTAAAAGAACCATGCCGCGGGACCTATAAGCATACGCGGAATCAACGCGATGAACGGATACGTCATAAAAGCCATATCTACAGGCGAAGCCGCTATGATAGACGATTGAACGATGCTGAAAATCCCAAACAAGAGTCCTATAAACAATCCCACAAAGGGACCTTCAAGTATCGCGCCTATGATAACTGGAACTTGTAATATGGTAATCGCGGCTCCAAACGGCAATAAAATAAAACCGATTCCCGTAGTTCCAAGCGCTATGACGATTGAAGACAAGACGCCCGCGACCGCTATTTTTTTGACTACATTATTCATGACTTTCTCCTCGCCTTATATTATCCATAAAAATGGATAATATACAAGTGATGATTGAGACGACTGAAAAACGCCTCAATTTAATATATCCGCCGCCTCTACGCGTCCGCGGTATAAAACTTTAGGATACACAACGACGCCTAGTTTTTTCTCTATAAGGCTGAAACGCCGCAGTTCTTCCTCGTTGCCGATAGTAACCGCGACGCCCTTTTTACCCGCGCGGGCTGTTCTTCCCGCGCGGTGAATATAGCCTTCCGCGTCAAAGGGCGTATTCAGAGAGACGACGTGCGTTACATCTGGAATATCAAGCCCTCGCGCCGCGAGGTCGCTCGATACAAGAACCGTTAGCCTCCCTCGTCTAAAGTTATCTAGCGCTTGTTTGCGCGAGCCTTTTTCCACCCCGCTGAAGAGACCGTCCGCGGCTATGCCGCGGTATTGCAGGCGGGCGACTATGTTTCCCACTTGTCCGCTGTTGTTAGTAAAAACAATGACTTTTTTTGCATGAATCGCGTTAAGAAACGAACAAAGGCAATCTAGTTTCTTGCGATTTTCGCTGAAAAACGCCCAATGACTGATTCTATCCCGCAAGATTTCATGATCGGCGGTTTCCAAAAAAACCGCGTCCCGCGTCCAGGCGAACAATCTTTCGCGGAACTTGCCTTTAATTGTGGCGGAACAGGCTATAGTCTGGCGTTTTGGGTTGACAAGGCGGACGAGTTCGGCGGTTTCGGCGAGCTGTTCGTCAGAGGCGAGTCTGTCTCCTTCGTCGAGAATCAGCGCGTCTGTCCGCGAGAACTTCAGTTTGCCCATGCGCGCAAGCTGTAAAAGCCGCGCTACATTCCCCACGACGACTGATGGTTTTTCCTTCTTCAGCGTTTCAATTTGACGGCTTATGTTCGCGGACCCGATTAAGAGGCAGGCTTTTCGTCCCAGAAACTCGGCTTCGCGTTTGATTTGCGAGCAGAGTTCTAGGGTTGGAGCTATGACGGCTATTTCTTTCGGCGAATTCGAGAACAACGGCAGGAGATAGGCGAAGGTCTTGCCTGTTCCTGTCGCGGATTGAAAAACGACGTCTTCTCGGTTGAGAATATGGGGTATCACGAGTTTCTGAATTTTCGTCGGCTCTTTGATGTTTCTTTGGGATAATTTTTCTGTTAGAGAGGGGTCTATGCCAAGACCGTCGAAGTTTTCCATAATTAGCGGCAATTATAAACTAAACATCAAGAAAAGTCAAACAGGCGAAGCCTGTTTTATGACTTCATAATACTTGCGGTAAAGGAAGGCAAAACTGGCAGTTTTAGGATGAAAAAAATACGCCCAAACGGTACGCGACGTAGGTATACGCAGAGCCGCCCAAACGCTGTATACAGTCGAAACGTTTAAAGCTTGAACACTGTCGGAAATATTCGTATCTATCGGCGCGATTTCTGCGTTTACGGGTATTTTTTCTTAAAGCCTCGCGTCTGCGAGGAAGCGACCGTTGCGAGCGAGGAGCGGTCTCCGCGGGCGAGGTAATGATAGCCCAAGCCGGCTATCATTGCCGCGTTGTCTCCGCATAGGGACAGGGGCGGAAACACGGCGCGGACTCCTGGACGCGCCGCAAGACGGGCGCGGAGATAAGAATTCGCCGCAACCCCGCCGCCGGCAACTATCGTTGTCAGTCCGGTGTCCTCAACGGCGCGAAACAGGCTTCTGAGCAGGATGTCCACCGCGGTTTTTTGAAAAGAAGCGGCAATATCCGCGGGACTCCTAGTCCCAGGTTTAACGCGAAATTGTTCGAGTTGGTTTATGACCGCGGTTTTCAGCCCTGAATACGAGAAGTCGTACTGATGTTCGCCCTTGTAGAGGTTCGGCATAGGAAAACGGAAAGCCGATGCATCGCCGTTTTGCGACAGCTTGTCGATAACCGCGCCGCCAGGATAACCCAAGCCGTAACGCTTGGACACTTTGTCAAACGCTTCGCCGGCCGCATCGTCTATGGTCGCCCCAATAACCGTAACGGCGTCGAAATTATCGGCGCGGCAGACGATGCTATGCCCGCCGGATACCAATAAACCCAGAAAGGGGTAGTCCGGCGCGGACTCTGTGAGGCGGGAAGCGTAAAGATGCCCCAAGATGTGATTCACCGCAACGAAAGGAAGTCCTTGTGTATAGGCAAACGCCTTGGCGAAGTTGACGCCCACAAGCAGGGACCCTAACATACCCGGCTCGCTGGTTACGGCGACTCCGTCAAGGTCTGGCGGTTTCACGCCGGCCCGGTCCAGAGCCTCCTTGGTTACCGCGTAAATCCATTCGGTATGCTTCCTGCTTGCGATTTCAGGTACCACGCCTTGGAATTCCGCGTGAAACGGTATCTGTGTGGCGACTACGTTTGATAGAATCGTCTTGCCGTCCTCTACCACCGCGGCCGCGGTTTCGTCGCACGAAGTCTCTATTCCTAATACCCGCATTTTTTCTCTCTTTTCAAAAAAAGCTTTCTCACAGGCGTATTATACGTTCTCAAACGCCCCTATTCAAGTCCTTAACAAAAGGACGCCTAGTATCTAGTACAATACTCCGATATATATTAGAATAAGACTACGAGTTTTATATAAAAGTATCTCTTCAGTAATTTGAAAATTCAGGAGGAAGTATGAAAGCGGCGATTGGAGATATTCACGGGCGTGATTTTTGGAAAAAAGTCTTGGAAAACAAGGAATTCACGGACGTCTACTGTGTGGGCGACTACTGGGATTCTTTTGATATACCTTATGAAGTCCAGAATAGAAATTTTATCGAATTAACTCAAGTAGCGCGAAACGACAGCCGTCTTCATCTGTGTCTGGGCAATCACGATTTGCATTACATAGCCTATGGCGAGGAATATTCCGGATACCAATGGCGCTACCACAACGCCATCAAAAAAAAAATTCTCGCCGCGATGCCCCTGTTGAAAATCGCCTACGCGGTTGACGGATGGGTGGTTTCCCACGCGGGCTTTTCAAAGACCTTTATGCGGGAAACCGGTTGCGCTGCCATTGAGGATATCCAAGCGCGGTTCGACCAAAACTTCGGCTTCTTAGGCTTCAACAAGGCATGCGCCGATACCCACGGCAACGATCCGCGACAAGGACCGCTCTGGATACGCCCGGAGTCCTTGATTTCCGATATGTACTTTAAGCAACAGATAGTGGGACATACTCCAACCGAAGGAATCTCCATCGTCGAAAAAAACGAGAACATTTTGATAATGATTGACTCCGGCGTCGTAGGAGAATTCTTCGTCTTTTAAGAATTTCAGGAGCGGTTACGCAAATGGTACCGCGGATATGCGGGTTATTTGTGTTATATTCGGCCGCTTTCATTCTCTTGACGATGATGCAAATTTACGGTATAATACTATTATTATGATAAAAAGACCAATGGTACCGCGGATATGCGGGTTATTTGTGTTATATTCGACCGCATTCATTCTCTTGGCGATGATGCAATTCACCAAATACAGTATGTTCATAAAACGTATCGGGGACCTCGAAATAAGCGGTCAATATAGAAAAGACTCCACAGACGAGGTTGACTCCCTTGGATTTGAGCGGACGCTTGTAGGCAGATTGTCCCTCGTGTTCAACGGCATAGAATTCGACGTGGGGAGAAGCGTAGTTTCTTCAAACGGCGAAAGAACAAATATTCAGACGGTACGCATAGCCGTTTCAGATAACTCCGCGTCGTTCCGTTTGCGAGAAGTAACTCTTACCTTCTCGGTCAACGGCAATCAAGCGTTGATTTTAAACGCGGACGTCAATAGCCTCACCGAGTTGGAGATTCCCTTCAAGCCTTTAAAAACGGCGTACATTCAGAATAACAACGGGCAGTTTGTCGTCATTTCCGATAAGGGGAGTTACGCTTTCGAAAATACGCAGATATCTCCTGAACGGCAGAGTCTCGTCCTGACCAGCGGCAATCCGTCCGTGTCCTATGCGAGGCTTCCTGACGCCGGGCCTGCGGCCGCGGTTTCGGAGACGGTGGAGCAGGATGTCTTTGCCCTCGACGACTTTGTCATCGAGAACGGCCGCAACAAAACCAGCTTTAACATGGCGATCGACCAATGGCGGGATAAGGTATTTTCTCTGTGGAGCAGAACAGCGGCTACGGCAAACGACGAAAGACAGATAGCGGCTTACGAAAGCGAGGCTCTCTCCCACGGGACATACCGGCAGGCGCGTACCGTTCCGACGACTTTCCTGAACGGTAACGCGCGTACCTTTGTTTCTTCCGCGTTCTTCGGAAGAACGGATATGGCGCTCCGCTCGATAACGTCCGACCAAAGGGATACGGTCAACCGGTTGAATCAGCAAATAAACGACAAGTCTTTTGATTTCTTCAAGGAATCGCATCCGATAGAATGGCTTTTCGTGCGCGGCTACGCCAAAAGCGTTGACAGCGCCGGCGAATGGATTCTGTCCATTGACCCGTCCGCTCTGCTCATGGACAACGCGCCGGGCGTTCTCGAAGGATACGCGGATTGGAACGCGTTTCTCCCGGACAGGGAGAACCCGTTCGCGAAATTCAGCGTCCGCGTTCTATCCCTTATATCCGCGGGCATACGGAAAAACATCGACGGTAAGCAGGTTTTCGTGTTCAACGGCGGAGTCGCGGATATGGAATTCAACGTCCGTTTAGGAAAAGCCCTCGCCGTATTCGCGGAAATCATCGCTAACGAGGGATGGACAAACGCAGGATATTCCATCATCCTCTCAGTTCTCTCCCTGATGGACGAGAGTACCGGAACGGTACCGAAAGAACTGCTCGTTTCAGACATTTCTACAGACGCCCCGACTCCCGCCGCCAACACGGTTAACGCGTCCAGCCTCTACGGCATACTGCGGGTAAGCGAGAATTACCCTCACGCGGTACAAATCGCGCCGGGCGCTCAACCTATATGGGTGTGGACCGTCGCAGACTCCATAACCGCTACTTTAACCAACAATATATTGGACATTTTCGTCTCTTTTCCTCAAGACGAAACTCATTATATGCTGATTCGAGGTGTAAAGCCCGGTTTCACACGACTACAACTTTATAATACGGATTACCGCACGGCCATCGATTTTGAACGATGGGACTCTTCCGGATGGTCGTATTCCTTATCCGAACAAACCCTCTTGGTAAAAATGAAACACCGTACTCGCATAGAACATATTCAGGTTTTCTGGTGAGCGACTTTTAAATAACCACAGACTGTACAGACGAACACGGACAATTCGTATTATCCGTATAGACGGTGGTTATTTAATATCGCTTACAAACTAAGCAGATACTGGTTCAAAATATTCTCAAGACGCTCCTGTTTACCGCTGGTGAAGCCCAAGGCGCCGTAGTTCGAGCCGATTTTGGCAAGGGCTTCGAGGGCGAGTTCTCCTTTAGCGAATTTCGCGCCGTCTCCCGAATCGAATGAAGCGTAGCGGTCGTTGACGAACTTTTGAATCTTGCCGTCTTCAATTATACGCTGGGCGACAACGAGACCGGCCGCGAATGTATCCATACCGCCGATGTGCGCCTCGAAGAGGTCTGACGGGTCAATGGAATTCCTGCGGATTTTTGCGTCGAAGTTAAGTCCGCCGGTCGTGAATCCGCCGGCTTTGAGAATAGCGAACATGGCGAGAGCGGCTTCGTAGTAGCTTGAAGGAAACTGGTCAGTGTCCCAACCGTTGATATAATCTCCACGATTGGCGTCTACAGAACCAAAGAACCCAGCCGCGGCCGCGGTTTCAAGCTCATGCGCGAAATCGTGGCCGGCGAGCTCCGCGTGGTTGGCTTCGATGTTGAGGCGGAAATCTTTTTCGAGTCCGTAGTTGCGAAGGAACCCGATGACGGTTTCCGAATCGTAGTCGTACTGATGTTTAGTCGGCTCGCAAGGTTTCGGCTCGATGTAAAACACCCCGTTAAAGCCCTGTTTGCGGGCGTAGTCTCGCGCAAGGATGAGGAATTGCGCCAGGTGGTCTTTTTCCTTCTTCAAGTCGGTATTGAGCAGGCTCATGTAGCCTTCGCGTCCGCCCCAGAAGGTATAGCCCTGACCTTCGAGTTCGATGGTAGCGTCAATAGCGGCTTTTACCTGCGCCGCGGCGAGAGCCACGACGCCGAATTCCGGATTAGTTGCGGCTCCGTTCATGAAACGCGGGTGAGTAAAGAGATTAGCGGTACCCCAGAGGAGCTTCACGCCAGTCGCCTTTTGGCGTTCCTTCGCTTTTGCGGTCCACGCCTGCAAGTTTTTCTCACTTTCCGCGGGGGTCGCGCCCTCCGGCGCGGCGTCGCGGTCGTGGAAACAGTAGAGTTCCGCGCCCAACTTGGTGATAAACTCAAAAGCGGCGTCCAGTTTGTGTTCCGAAGCTTCTATAGGGTCCTTCGCGTCCGCAATCCACGGGTGCGGGTGGGTAGCCGCGCCGAAAGGGTCAGTTCCGTCCGCGCAGAAGCTGTGCCAATAGGCGATGGCAAAGCGAAGATGGTCCTTCATCTTCTTGCCGCCCACCGTTTTTTCCGCGTCGTAATACTTGTAAGCCAAAGGATTGCCGCTCTTCGGCCCTTCATACTTGATCTTTCCGATACCGGGGAAGTATTCCTTGCTTCCCACAAAATAATCAGCCATAATGCCTCCTGATTTAGAAAATGTTATATATTATATAATAAAACAAACAAAAAAAATAGGGGATTTTTCTTTTCAGAACAATTTGACTGACTTTCTGAAAACGCCTGACGTTGTTTCAGGTGAATACACGGATTTTACTTTCATGGATATTGAGCCGCCCACACTATATTGCTTCTCGGTAGAAACGCGACTCGAATTCATCGGACTTCTCCACCTGTATTTGTAAGCGCTTGACGGCGCGTTTCTCTATCTGACGGACGGCTTCTGTGGAAAGCCCCATCTTAACGCTTATATGCTTAAACGTGCGTATCTCGTTTCCGTTGAACTGGTATCGCTCCATGATGACGCGGCGCTCGTTTTCTTTAAGGATGTTCAAGAAATATATGGCGTCTTCCTTTGAAGAATTACGAATGAACTCTATCTCCGGATTATACGTATAGTCTTCTTGGGTATTCAGGAGGTTGGCTGAATCTTCAGAGTCTTCGATTTCAAGAGAGGCAAAATCGCCCGTAACATTGAGGAGAAGCTTAACATCGCGAACGGAAATATCTAACTCCTTGGCGATTTCTTCAGGATACGGCTCGCGCATGAGCTTTTGATTTAGCTGTTGACTTACGCGTTTGATTGTCCTGAACAGCTCTTCCTTCTTAATGGGAAGCCGTATGAGTCGCTGACTGCTTGTGAAATAACGATTTATAGCCTGCCTAATCCACCAACTCGCATAGGTTGAAAAACGGACGTTCTTCTTGTAATCATATTTGCTAGCCGCTCGCATGAGTCCCATGTTACCTTCTTGTATTACGTCCATAAGTCCGACTTCAGAAGCTATGTACGAGTGCGCTATTTTGAGTACCAAGCGGAGATTCGCCTCGACAAGTCTCTTGCAGGCGGAATCGTCTCCCCGCGCTATACGCTTTGATAATTCGAGTTCCTCGTCAAAACTAAGCAGGGGAATCGTCTTAATTTGATTGTAATAAACCTGTAACATCGTATTTTCTTCCATAAAGACCTCCATAAAAACAACATCCGGCTCCTCCATTTATAAAATATTCATCGTATTGTTATATCATGCAATTCTTATACCAAGAACGCTTTATAATATAATAAATATTACAATCTATTGTATTACAATGAATTAGAAAACAAACAGCAGTTCATACAGAGGAACAAACACAGATTAATGTATATTTTTTCATACTGAAGGATTTTCTGAATTTGCCTCTATGAATTTGGTCCATGTTTATTTAAGGGCTAGGGATTGAGAGATTACGCGGCAAATGGTATACTATTCTTATGAATATATTAGACTCGTTTGGACTTGCGGCTCCGGAAATTCTGCTTCCGCGGTCAGACATTGACCTGCAAAAATGGGCGGTCATCGCCTGCGACCAGTGGACGCAGGACAGACGCTACTGGGACGAGGCGAAACGCGTAGTCGGAGACAGCCCCTCCGCGCTCAACTTGATTTTTCCGGAGGTTTTCCTCGAAGACGGGAATAGCGAGGAAAGGATCAAGAACATCCATGCCGCGATGAAGAATTACCTTGAAGGAGGAATTTTCGCGCCTCCCCATAAAACCTGCGTTTACGTGGAGCGTTCTGTCGCCAAGAAAAAACGACGCGGACTTGTTATCTGTATTGACCTCGAAAAATACGACTGGCGGCGGCCTGAAACCGCGCTTATTCGAAGCACCGAAGATACGGTGAAAAGCCGCTTGCCGTCGCGTATAGCGGCGCGGCGCGGCGCGGCGTTGGAACTTCCTCACATCCTCCTCCTCATAGACGACAAGGAAGACTCGGTTCTGCCCGCGCTAGAAAGCCGCGCCAAACAAGCGCCTGCGCTCTATGACACGCTGTTGATGTTCGACTCCGGCCGCGTCGCGGGCTGGGCTTTGGACGACGAGGACTTTATAGCGGATGTCTTTGCGGAATTCTTTAAAAAACATACATGGTTCGATGGGCAAACTCCGTTTTTGTTTGCGGTGGGGGACGGCAACCACTCGCTTGCTTCGGCGAAAGAGGTCTGGGAGGAATACAAACAGGCGCACCCCGACGAAGAGGCTCCGATGGTCCGGTTCGCAATGGTTGAGATTGAAAACCTCTACGATAAAGGCGTCGCCTTTGAGCCGATTCACCGCATCGTCTGGAAAAAAGATAAGTCCAGCATGACTTGCTCGCCGCCAATTGACGTCCCCTTGCGTAGGCTTGTTGAAGAACTGGTAAGCCCGCTTCCTTTGCTAAACATACGTTCCTTGCAATCGTCGGAAGAGCTTATGCGGCTCATGCGAGAGTCGAACAATCGTCTAGGCTTTGTGGGGAACGATTGCCTTCTGCTCGAATTTGAAAACAGAGGGCTTGTAGTCGCGGAGTTTCAGCCTCTGCTGGATGTCTTCGCCGAAAAAATGAACTACGCCGTTGACTATATTCATGGAGATAGAGAAGTATGCGCGCTTACCGAAGCGAACGCGGACCATATAGGCGTTCTCCTACCTCCTTTCCGCAAGGACGGGCTTTTTGAAACGATAGAAAAAACAGGTCCCCTTCCGCGCAAGAGTTTTTCCATAGGCGGCGCTGAAGAAAAGCGTTTCTATTTAGAAGCAAGAAAACTTTTTAACTAAAACGTTTTCGCTTCGGCGCCGCGTAATGAAGGCGTTGTGAATAAGTTGTGGATAACTTAAAGTTTTTCACATCTTATCCACAGGCAAAAACGCCCGCTTGTTGATAACTATGTGGAAAACTCACGTTTATTCTCATATAATTAGTTATTATATAATTAATTATATGTATTTATGACTTTTTCTCGAAAACCACATGACAAAAGGGGAGACATATAGTATAGTATCTTAACAAGCGGGCTTATGATAGTAATTGTGGATTTCCTGTGGATAACTTGTAAAAGAGGTTCTGTGTGATAGAATTAAACTACGAATTTTTTTGGAAGGAAGCTCTCAATCAGCAACTTGAAGAAATTGGAGAGCAGGAATTCAACCGTTGGTTTGCTTTGGTTGAGTACCGGTCCCATTCTGATAATGTTGTTACGCTTGGGGTCCCGTCTAACTTTTACCGTGAAGAGGTGAAGCGGCGTTACAAAAATAGTCTTGAAGCAAAGCTGAAGTTGATAAGCGACCAAGATATTACGATAGAATTTGAAATCGGCGCGGTTACGCCGCAAATCAAAATAGAAGAGGAGACGGAAAAACAAGTAGAGAATCCCGTAGAGTCGATAGAAAAACCCGCAAAACCTATCGCCAAACCGCCAGTCAAGGACAAGAAGCTTCTCCACCCGAATTTACGACTCGACTATAACTTTGATAGTTTCGTCATAGGAGTCAACAACAGCTTCGCGGCGAACGCTGCTCTGGCTATCACTAAAAACCCGGACGGCGCCGCTTACAACCCGCTTTTTCTCTATGGCGGCGTGGGGTTGGGCAAAACTCACCTCACGCAGGCTATTGGCAACTATCTTTACGCTCACACGGACCTCAAAATCATCTACACAAGCGCGGAAAATTTTCTTAACGAACTGGTGGACAGCATTGGCGATAAGAAAGCGACTAACGCCTTTAAAAACAAATACCGCTACACAGACGTCCTGCTCATGGACGACGTTCACTTCCTACAAGGAAACAAGGGCGCCACTCAAGAGGAGCTTTTTCACACATTCAACGCGCTCTACGACTCCAACAAGCAAATCGTGTTCACTTGCGACAGGCCTGCTTCAGAGCTTAAACACATCCCAGAACGGCTTATATCGCGTTTTGGGCGCGGCTTGAGCGTCGACCTCTCGCCGCCGGACTACGAGACTCGTTGCGCCATTCTCAAGAGAAAAGCCGAAGCGAAGAAGGTCAGTATACCTGACGACGTCATTGCGCTGTTGAGCAAGAATATTTCCTCAAACGTCAGGGACCTAGAAGGAGCGTTTACCAAGATCATCGCCTATGCGGACCTCGCCGGTAAAAAAATCACGGTGGAAGTCGCCCAGCAACAACTAAAAGACGTTTTTGCGTCGCCGAAACAGGCGAATATGTCCGTAGACGTCATTATAAAGGTCATCGCGGAGCATTACCAGCTCAGCCCCAACGACCTACGAGGAAAGAAACGCGCGCAAAAAATCGTCGTTCCGCGCCAGATAGCTATGTTCATATCCCATGAAATCACCGAATTCTCCACCACAGAAATCGGGCAGACCTTTGGCGGCAGAGACCATACAACCGTGATGCACTCCTGTAACAAAGTCAAGGAGAAGATGCAAGCCGACCCGAAACTCGATGCGACCGTACAGAAACTCGTCGGACTGATAAAAGAATACACCGCCAAGTCGTAGAGTGGAAAACAAGCGATATTCCCGTAAACCCTACTCCTCTCCCTGCTTTTTCAGACGAAACAGGGGCATAAGTCCCTTTTTAACCTTCAAAAATATTTCTACTTGCATATTTCTCTATCATTTGTTATGCTCTAGAATTAAGGAGAAAAACAAGAATGAAAATAGGCAAGAAATTAATTATTACTATGATTACTTTAAATCTCATAGGGTTTGCCATTTTGATAACTGTGTCGCTCGGAATTTCGCGGCGAGAAATATCAGACCTTGTAGCCGACGATACAACCCATATCGCCCACGTGGGCGGTTATCAGATTAAGTCATGGCTTGATTCGTACATGGACGCCATTAGGACGTTGGCGCAACAGTTTGAACAATACGAGTCGCTTCCCGCGTCCATCCGCCGCGAGGTTTTCAATATACAGTTGAGCGCGGTCGCGGTCGCTAACCCCGAAGCGGCCGGCTTATGGACCTGTTGGGAGACTAACGCTCTCGACGGTCTCGACGCCGAATTCGTTAATACAAGCGGCACAGACGCCAGCGGCAGGTACATCCCGTATTTCACTATAAACGGTCCCAACATTGCTTTGGATCCGCTGACCGATTACGATACAAGCGACTATTACTTGAAACCAATGCGGAGCGGCATCGAAGAAGTTATTGAGCCGTATCTATATAATATAAACGGCAAGGACACTTTGATAATCACCCTGTCCGTCCCTATTAAAAACAAAGGAAGGACGGTCGGTGTTGTGGGCATTGATTTCGCCATTACGAAGATGCAGGAAATATCCCAAAGCATCCAACTCTTCGAGGGCGGCGTAACGTCCGTGTTCAGCAACAACGGTATCATATGCGCTTCCTATGACTCGTCTCTCATCGGAAAGTCCATGCAGAGGTCCGACATCAACCTGATAGGCTCGCAGATGGACGATTTCTCAAAAGCGGTCAAAAACGGCGAGGTTTTCGTCGCCGATATACATCCAAAAGGATCGGGCAAGATGATGTTTTTCTCAACGCCTTTCACGGTGGGGAAGAGCGTTTCTCCCATGAGCTTCTCGGTTTTGGTTCCCTATAAGAGGATAATGGCTCCTTTGTATCGGATGTTGACCTTAAACCTTGCTATAGCGGTCGTTATGGTCGTTTCTATATCGTTATCCGTATATTTTTTCGTGTCTCGTCAGATTACCAAACCCATCACCTACTTCAAAGACGCGCTCAAGGACGTGGGGGCGGGCGACCTAACGAAACAAGCCCTTCTTCATTCCAAGGACGAGTTGGGCGAGATGGCGCAGTATTTCAATCAGACCTTGGAAAATATAAAGAATCTGATAACGGCTATCAAGAAAAACGCGGAAACGCTTTCAGGCGTCGGCGAGGAGCTTGCGTCGAACATGACGCAGACGTCTGCGGCGATCTATGAGATTACCGCCAACATTCAGAGCATCAAGAACAGAATGGTCAACCAGAGCGCGTCCGTCAATCAGACTAACGCAACCATGGAACAAATCACCGGTAATATCGGTAAACTCCACGCCCATGTGGAAAACCAGACCCAGAGTGTATCCCTGTCTTCGTCCGCGGTGGAGGAGATGCTCGCCAACATTCAGTCGGTTACGGAGACTTTAAATAAGAACGTCGAGCGTATGGCGCAATTGGCTTCGGCTTGCGACGTGGGACGCAACAGCTTGCAAGAGGTGTCCGAGGATATTACGGCGATAGCCCGCGAGTCCGAAGGCTTGATGGAAATCAACGCGGTCATAGAGAACATCGCCAGCCAAACCAATCTTTTATCCATGAATGCGGCGATTGAAGCCGCTCATGCAGGCGAAGCGGGCAAAGGTTTTGCGGTTGTGGCGGATGAGATACGCAAGCTTGCGGAGAATTCCGGCGAGCAATCCAAGACCATCAATGTGGTGTTAAAGAAGATTAAGGAGTCGATAGACAAGATAACCGCATCCACCGAGGGAGTTTTGAACAAGTTTGAAGCCATAGACGATGGAGTACGGCAAGTTTCCTCTCATGCGGAGAACATTCGCGCTTCTATGGAAGAGCAGAATGTGGGGAGCCGCCAGATACTGGAGGAAATCAGCCGCCTGCACGAGGTCACCCAGCAGGTTAGGACAGGCGCGGAGGAGATGCGGCAAGGTAGCCAAGAGGTGGTTCATGAAGGACAGAATCTCGAAATGTCGACTCAAGAGATAGTGAACGGCATGAACGAAATGGCCGTAGGCGCGGAGCAAGTCAATACCGCGGTTCACCGAGTGGAAGAAATCAGCGGACAAAACAAGCAAAGCATCGAATCGTTGTCGCGAGAAGTGGCGCGTTTCAAATTGGAATAGCGAGGAGTCCAGCGCTGTTGAAACACAACGTCTTTTGAATCGCTCAAACCCGTCAATAAACCAACCACAGAGCAGAGCCTTGCGGTTGGTTTATAACCTTTCATGTTTCCAGAAACCTTATCTCATATCGTACCTCTATCCCATTCCTTCAAGTATACTCCAATTTCAGCCGACGCAGAGCGACGGAGTATTAAACCGTATAGGCTTACGCCTAATAACGCCTTTGCGACTTAAACTAGAACAGGCTCCGTAAAAAACCGCCCTTTTTTTAAAATTTTTGTTACCTTTTGCCTATAGATTCATTATACTAATGTTTTCGTTGTTAACGAACAGTCGTTAACAAGAAAGGAGGTTGAGGGCGGTTTTTTATAGAACGTTATACGAACCCGCTCCATGAAAAATGACAAGGCAGGACATCATAGGGACCGCTTTCCGGGTATGGGGGCGGCAAGCGTACAAATCAACCAGTCTCACCGACGTGGCGCGGGAACTCGGCGTGAGCAAGCCCGCGTTGTACCGACACTTCAAGAACAAAGAGGCGCTGGTCGACGCTTTGTCCGAGAGTTTCTTTAACCGATACGCGGCGTTTATCAAACCCGCCTACGAAAAAGCCTTGTCCGCGTTACCAAACGAGACCGAATGTCTTTATATTATGACGACCGCAATCGCCGAATATTACATCCGTAACGTCTACGACTTCGTGTTCTCCGTCGTTAAGGCGTTTGACAAAAAGAACAACGCGGCGTTGTTGGCGCGCGGCGTTGATTTTAGCGTGTTCGTCCGCGCAAGGGACCGGCTCGTTTATCCATCTGACGTGCAATTGGTTATGGCGACCGTGATTTTCATAGTCGCTCATTTCCACAAAAGGAATTTTCAAACAGGCGAAACGCCTACAGAAGAAAAGATTGAGAAAATTTGCCGTTTTATAGTTCGGAGAATCAAATTTGGGATGGAGCTTGACCGCGAGACGGTAGAAAAAATAAAAAATATGGATTACGAAAAGCTTGAACGAAGAGTCGCCGAAACGATTGATTTTTCTGAAAACGAGAGCAAGGAAAAGAATTTACTCGACGCGGTAGGCGCCGCAATCGCGGAGGTCGGACCGTGGAAGGTGAGCATGGACTTGGCCGCGCGAAAATCCGGCTTGTCCAAGAGCGGTTTGTATTGCTATTTCGCGGGCAAGGACGATATGTTGGACCGATTCTTCACGACCGAATTCAACCGCCTGGTAATCGCGACCGAAAGGGGTAAGGCGCTTTCTGACGAGCCAGTGGAGCAGTTTTACCTGATTATCGCGGCGATGGCGGAGTACTTGCGCTCGCGTCCCGATATTTTGGCGACCGTCAACTGGCTCAAAACGCAGACGGACGAGTTTATGATAAACTGGCGGCGCGCGAACGGCGCCGAATACGACCCGGAAGAAACGTTCCGCAACCCTCGCTTTTCCGCGCTCTTTTCGGATATTTTTTCTAAAATGCCGACGCAAAACGCGGGAAAGATGCAGGATATTCTCTTCCCTAACATCGTTCCGTTTCTCGTTGTAAATATTCTTATGAGCAGGGGGGGGGGGCCAGACGACGCCCCCCATTTTAGGGTCTTGTTCAAGTTTCTAACGATGGGAATCGACGGGGGAATTCCGACGGAGTCTTGTTCAAGTTCCCAAGGACGGGAATCGGTTTGCGTAGGTTGCGAGTCTGATTTACGCGAATTTGAAAATCCCAGACGAGAGTCTGGGACGATTAAGTAGCTGACAACCGTTTGAAAACTTCGGTTTTGAAACGGTTTTAAGGTTTATAAGCCGCGCTTATGCGGGCTTAAATTTTTAACGGGGGATTCGGCGCAAGCGTTTCCCCAAAGGAGTTTTATATTGAAAAGAAAACTTTTGGTTATCGCACTGGCGATTACGGTTTTCCCAAGGCTCGTCTTCGCGCAGGAGGCGGCGGACGCATCGTCCGCCGCGCCAGTAATGAAGATAACACCCGACGAAGCCGTCAAGCTGGCGATTAAAAACAACTTGAGCCTACAGTCTAATCTCGTGGAACTTGATACCAAGAAACGGAAGACCGACTTGCAGTGGAACCAGTTCATCCCAAGCCTGGACGCAAGGTTAACGCTGGGCAGGCAGAACCAAGGGACAACGGCAAGCGGGGTTGAGCCGTTGAGGAATATACCGCTGAATTCCGCGCTCGGTTTACCCTCGGGAACGCCCGACGTCTACGGCGTAATCCCTTATTCTGTGGACGTGGACCCGCAGTGGTTTTTTCAGACCAATTTCGCCGTAGGGTGGAATATCAGCGCCGCGCTGTTCGAGGGTCTCCGCAACTTCCGCCTCGACTACGAAGCCGGACTCATTTCCTACGAAAAAGCGGAACTACAGACCGAACGGGACGTCCGCAAGCTCTACTACCAGATGCTGTTGCTGGAGGAAAACTTGAAGCTTAAGCGGGAGTCCTACGAAACCGCGGAACGGCAGGAAGCGTCTGCGCGAGCCGCTTACCGCGCTGGTCTCGCGCCGGAACTGCAGCTTCTGCAAGCCCAAGTGTCAAAGGAAAACAAGAAGCCTGAACTCAACGAGCTGGAGAACCAATTCAAGACGTTAAAAGCGAACTTCGCCTTTATGCTGGGTTTGCCCACGGAAACGGATTTCGAGCTTATCCCGCAGACGGATTCCATCGCCGCTGTTCCTCTCGACATACAGCGTCTCATAGCGGACGCGGCTGAGAAAAAGCCTGACATTAGGGAGTTGAAAGCGCAAATCGAGTTCGCTAAAAGCGGGCGCAAGGCGCGAGCCTGGCAACAGAACACGCCCTACCTCGCCTTGAGTTGGAACTTCGCGCCGAACGTCATTGACCCGTGGACGCCCAGCAGGTGGGACGATTGGTTCAAGCAAGACGGCGGCAGTTTTTCCATAACGCTCGGCATGAACCTTAACGGGCTTGTACCGCTTTTCAAGGAAGGACAGGCTTTGAAGGACATAGACAACCAGATAAAAACCGCGGAACTAGGCTTGAAACAGGCGATTCAAGGCGCGGAGATTGAGGTTTACCAGACCATCCTGTCTTTGCAAAACGCGCAAACGTCCCTCGGAGCCATGCAAGAAACCGTTAAATTGGCGCAGCGCTCTTACGACTCGACCTACCGCGCTTACGGCGCTGGTTTGCAGACGTTTGTCGAGGTGAGAAGCGCGGAAGACGCGCTGAATCAGGCGAAACTAGGCGTTTTGTCTCAAAATTACGCCTATATCATGGGACTGATTGATTTAGAATACGCCGTTGGAGCATCCTTCGGAACCCTGTCGGGAAGCGCGGCGGGAAACGAAAATTAGGAAAAGGAGAAAACTATGTCAAATAAACGAATATTAGGCGCTGCGCTCGTCTTGCTGACGACGCTGACGGGTTGCGGGAAGAAGGAAAACGCGCCAGCGGGCGGAACGGGAGCGGCTCCTGTGGAGAAACCCGTATTCGCGGTGAACACTACGACGTCGGTCGCCGGGCAAATCAGCGACTACATCGCGCTGTCCGGCGACATCGTAGCTGGAACTTCGGTGGACGCGTATTCCGACGCGGCCGGCAAAATCACGCGGGTCTATGTCCGCGCCGGAAACCGCGTCGCGCGCGGGGACCCCATCGCGGCAGTGGACCCGTCCAAACCAGGCATGAACTACATCGAGAGCGTGGTCCGCGCGCCCATAGGCGGCACGGTCATCGCCCTGCCCGCGCAAGTGGGCATGACCATCAGCCAAGCCGTGCCTCTGGCGCGAATCGGCGGGACTGGTCTGGAAACCCGCGTATACGTGGCGGAACGCTTCATCTCAAAAGTCGCGCTGAACCAACCCTGCGACATCATCCTGGACGCCTATCCAGGCGATACCTTCAGGGGAAGCGTCAAGGAAATTAGCCCTACGGTTGACCCCACGTCCCGCACCATGGAAGTCCGCATCAACGTGAGCAATATCGAGTCCCGACTCAAAGCGGGCATGTTCGCCAAGGTCAGAATCATCACCGAAACAAAGGAAGGCGTCGTCAAGATACCCGCGTCCGCGGTCATCACGCGGTTCGGGGAAACCTACTTGTTCACCCTGAACACGGACCCAGACGACCCCGCGTTTCAAACAGCGCGCAAGACCGTCGTTACGCCAGGCATCCTCGTGGACGGCGTTCTTGAAGTGCGCGAAGGACTAGAGCCTGACTCTGAAATAGTCGTCAAAGGACAGACCCTGTTAGACGACGGGGCGCGCGTCCGCGTAATTGAAAAGACGCAGCCGCTGAAATAAGGAGAAAAGAAAGTGAGTTTTGCTAAAACGGTCGTTTCACGACCCACAACCATGTTTATAATATTCGCCCTCCTGATAGGGCTTGGCGTGTTCGCTTGGGTGAACCTGCCTATAGACCTCATGCCGGAAGTCAACCCTCCGTTCCTCGTGGTAATGACGACCTATACCGGCGCAAGCCCCGAAGAAGTGGAACGGAGCGTTACGCGCACCATCGAAGCCGCGCTTGCAAGCGTTTCTAGTCTTGAAGACGTAACCTCAACCTCGTCGAAAGGCGCCAGCATGGTCTCCATGGAATTCATCTACGGCACCGACCTTACGGACGCGTCCAACTCGGTGCGGGACGCCTTGGAAAGGGTGAGAAACTACCTTCCCACAGGCTCGGATACGCCTATGATTTTCAGATTCAATCCTTCGATGATACCCATCATGGGACTCATGGTAACCGGAAACCGTTCGCCGGAGGAGTTACGGGAAATCGCGGAAGACATGATAGCGCCGCGCATCGAGCAGACGCCGGGCGTTGCAACCGCGAACATCAGCGGCGGACGCGAGAAAATCATCCGCGTGGAAGTCCCGCAGACCCGTCTCGAAGCTTACGGGCTGACCGTTACCCAGCTCCAACAGATGATCGCGGCGCAGAACATGCAAGTCGCGGCTGGCAGCATCACCGAAGGCGGCTTGTCCTACCTCCTGACAACCATGGGCGAATATACGTCCCTCGATCAAATCAAGAACACCGTCGTCTCTTACAAGGGCGGCGGACTCGTGGACGGGCAGGTGGAATTGCCCCGAAGCGTCTATTTACGCGACATCGCGGACGTGTTCGAAGGCTACCGCGACGAGACGAGTTCCGTTTACGTCAACGGCGTGCCGGCTGTGCAACTCAGTATACAGAAGCAGAGCGGTAAAAACTCGGTGCAAACGGCCAAGGAACTGCGCTCGCGCCTCGTCAACATCGCTAGAGAGATTCCGCAGGATATTAAAATCACCGAGACTTTCAACACGACCGACCAGATTGAGAATTCCATCGGCGAGGTGGGCAATTCCGCGCTTTCGGGCGCAATTCTCGCGGTCGTCGTTCTGTTCATCTTCCTGCGTTCCATAAAGCCGACCCTTATCATCGGCATTAGTATACCGGTTTCCCTGGTCATTACCCTCATGCTCATGTACTTTGCAGGTTTGACCCTGAACCTCATGACCCTTGCGGGTTTGGTTTTGGGTATAGGTATGCTCGTCGACAACTCCATCGTCATCTTGGAGAACATCTACCATTACCGCGAGAAGGGGGCGAAGCTCCAGCCCGCGGCCATACTCGGCACGAGCGAGATGATAACGGCGATTGTCGCGTCGACCCTTACCACGATTTGCGTATTCGCGCCTATGCTGATGTTTCAGAGTTTGCTGGGAATGGCGGGCGAGATGTTTGCGGGCATCGCTTTTACGGTGGTCATAAGCCTGACTATTTCGCTATTGGTCGCCGCGGTGTTGGTGCCTGTGCTTTGCAGCCACTACTTCCCGCTCGTAACGCGCAAACAGAAAGCTCTGCACGGTCCCCTTGCGCCTCTTGACAGGGCGTTCGCGCGCTTCTTCGCGCGGCTTGACGACTCCTACCGTCATGCGGTTGACTGGGTTTTGAGGCATAAACTCCTGGTTATCGGGTCCCTTGCCGCGCTTTTCGTAGGCAGCGTTATGATGATACCGCGGATTGGCTACCAATTCATGCCCGTGCAGGACGAAGACTCGGTTACTATTAAAGCGACCCTCCCTCTCGGCACCCCGCTTGCGGACACCGAAGCGACCATGCGGCAGATTCAAGTCATTGTGGAGAGGGAGGTACAGGGTTACGAAAGGATCATACTTTCCACAGGCGGCGGCGGTATGATGGGACAGGGGAACAGTAGCAACTCAGGCTCCGTGCGGGTAAACCTACCCAAGTACGCCGAGCGGATTGACAGCGCCGAAGATATAAAAACCAAGATGCGGAGGCATTTCAACGAGTTTCCGGGCGTATCCTTTTCATTTGGCGGCGGCGGTATGATGATGGGGGGCAATAACCCAATCGACGTCGTCGTCCGCACCGACGACTTGGCGAAGGGCAAGGCTATCGCCGAGAGGATTGCGGAGGTCATACGAGAAAATGTGCCGGAAGCTACGGAACCGACTGTGGACCTCGATGACGGCTTACCGCAGATAGAGATTGAGCTAGACCGCGAGAAGCTTTACGCGCTGGGCTTGACCACGTATGCGGTGGGTAATGAAATCAAGGCGGCTGTCGACGGCATCACCGCGACTCGGTACAAGTCTGGCAGCAACGACTACGACGTGGTGCTGATTCTCGCGGAGGCGGACAGGAGTACCAAGCCTTCTCTTGACCAGATTTTCGTTACGAGTCAGATTGCTGGGCGCGTGCCGCTATCGAGCTTCGCTTCCTACAAGGAGGGCGTGGGTCCCCTGAACATCAACCGCGAGAACCAGAGCCGCGTCATACACGTCCAGGCGGGAGCGACGTCGGGCGTCAAACTGGGCGACCTTACGGCGAAGATTCAGGCGCTTGTGCAGGCGGAAATCCCCGCGGAAGACGACGTAATTATAGAATACGCGGGCGACAACAGCGAACTACTCGAGCTACTGAGAAACTTCGGTTTGATTTTGATTGTAGCGGTTGCGTTGGTATTTGGGGTTATGGCGAGTCTGTTCGAGTCGTTCAAGGACCCGTTCATCGTGGTTTTGACCGTCCCCTTATCCGTCATTGGGATTGTGGCTATTTACCTTATCACGGGCGATATATTCAACGCGCTGACGTTGGTCGGCTTGCTTGTGCTTGTCGGAGTGATTGTGAACAACGGCATCGTGCTGGTGGATTACACGAACCTGCTCCGCAAGCGCGGCTATTCCCTGCACGATGCGTGCGTCGAGGCCGCGGGCAATCGGTTGCGGCCCATTCTTATGTCCACGCTTACGACCATTCTTGGACTTGTGCCTATGGCTTTCTTTCCGAGCGAAGGCTCCGTGATGACCGGTCCCATTGGCAAGACGGTATTAGGCGGGCTTTCTTTCGGCACGTTGATGACTCTGTTCCTTATGCCGAGCGTTTACGCCATCGTTAACAAACGTTCCGAGGAGCGTAGAGCCAAGGCTGAAGCCCGCCGCGAGCGCATAGCCGCGGGGATAAGCCGCAGACAGGCGCACGCAAGCGCAAAAACGCCGGCCGCGGGTCTCGTCAGCATGGCGATGGACGCGAAAAAAGAGTAGCGAGGCGCGTGGGGCGCGCGACCGCGTCCCACGGTTATCCGCAAAATAAGGAAACATAATGATACGACTAGAAATAATAGCCAACCATTCGGTTGAGGAAAATATATTAGAAGAATTGCATAACTTGAGCGTGGGCGCGTTTTACACGAAGTTCCCCGGCGTTTTGGGCGTTGGGTCTTCTGGCCCGCGCATGGGCGACGCGGTATGGCCCGAGGAGAATTTCGTCCTCGTGATTTGGTGCGAGAGGCCGGAGGCGGCGGTCATTGAGCGGGCTGTCGCAAGAGTGAAGGAGAAGTTCCCCGACGAAGGGATGAAGGTCTTCAAGCTGAACGACGCGCCGCCGCAACAGGTTTATCTGCCGCCCCCGCCCATTCAGTCGCCGCCGGCGCAACCGCCTAGTACCCCGCCTGTTACGGAACGGTCGGCGGCTGTGGACCCCTTCGCGCCGACCTTCGCCCCGCCGCCCGCTGAAAAATGGAAGGCGGACGACAAACCGTTAGGCATAGAAAGCGAAAATTCCTGACAGGCAAAGCCTGTTGGGCGACTTCGTAATGCGGCGCCGAAAGGGGACGGGTGTCTGACACCCGCACCTCGCCACCCATGCCCCGCCCAGTGCCAGACACCCTCGCCTAGCCCCACCCCCCCAGCCCGTCTGGTGTCAGACACTTTTTCCACACGCTTCGGGCTTAGGTTTCGCCCACGAACCCGCGGTGTCTGACACCCACGCCTCGCACGCACGGTGTCAGACACTTTTTCCGCACGCGACCCGTCTGGTGTCAGACACGCCGCACACCCGCTACGACTACGGTGTCAGACATTTTTTCCGCACGCTTCGGGTTCGGCGTCAGACGCCCGCCCCCGTACCTTCGTCTGGATTGCTTCGTCGCTACGCGCCTCGCAATGACGACCGGGTTTCGCCCACGAACCCGCGGTGTCTGACACCCACGCCCCGCGACCCGTCTGGTGTCAGACACCCTCGCCTAGCCACACCCCGCGACCCGTCTGGTGTCAGACACGCCACACACCCGCTACGGTGTCAGATACCGCCCCGCTCCGCTCCCGCCGCTTTCTTCACACGGTGTCTGACACCCCTTTATCTGTTATCTATTTTCCCCCTTGACTATCCGCGGCGGGACGGCTATAATGTCTTCATACCATACAGGAGACGATTATGAATAGTACAAACACGATTAGAGTCGGTCGAGGCGGTAAAGACCCCCCCCCCCCGCACTATACCCCAGCGTAAGACGCGCCGCGTCCGCCAGACGCCCCAGCGCGATATCAGACCCCTTCTTATCTTTATATCTATCGTCGTTGCCGCGCCGCCGCTTTCCGCGCAGGGCTTCGCGCTCGACGACCTTTCTTTTTCCCTGTCCCCGAAAGTCTTGGAGGACGGCTCCGTCACGGACGTATTCCTCGGCTATCAATACGCGCCCAACATCGCGGGAAACCTCCGCTTCCGCTTCGCCAATACCGCGAAGAACGAGCGGTTCGACGAGACCGTTCCAGACTCCTTGGTCGCCATAGACGACCAGACCCTCGCCTTCTTCCTCACTCCCTTCGAGTATACGTTCTTTAACAGCCCCAGCGTCCAGCTCAAGGTCGGCGGCGGCGTCTACTACGAGTATTATACCCTGACGGAGAAAGGCTTCTTCAATATGCCCGCGCTAGAGAGCCTAGGCAAGGAGCGGGTGAACTCGTTCTCCTACGACCGCTCGACGCACAGCGTGGGACCCAACGTTACGCTGGGCTTCAGTTGGCGGACGGAGCGGTTCGGGCTGACAGTCGAGGGCGGCGTCACGCCAATCTTCTACCTAAACGCCAGCCAAGCCATGAGCATCGCGCCGCTCATGGACCCAGACCGCGCGGAGTATTCGCAGACGACGTACGGCAGCCCGTACTTCTACGCGGACGTTTCCCTTACGCTGTTCAAGTACGTGTCGCTCGCGCTCCTATACGACTACTCCCGACTGGACTACAGGGTCGTGGACTTCGACAACGAGTTGAAATGGTGGACGCCGGAGCGGGAGATGGTCTCCCAGTCCCTGAAACTGGAGGCGAGCGCGCTGATTCCGTTAGGCAGGAGCGTCTACGCGCAGATAGGCTATGGGCGGACGTTTGACTCGCTACAGGTCAGTTCCGCTCCGTTAGTGGAGAGCGGGCGAGACTACCTAATATTCACGGTAAGAAAGATAACAGATAACAGATAAGAAGAGGGGGGCGCGCTTTCCGAGACGTTGTGGGCTGGCGGGACGCTTTGTGTCGCGCCCCCCTTCGCTCCAGCCCGCGCGGGCGCGGTCTTCCGCTACCCCCCATCCCCGTCGTTGCGCGCGTAGCGACGCCCACGACCCGTGCGGATAATAGATAAGAGATAAGGCGTCTGACGCCGAAACGCGAGGCGTACGCTTTCGCGTAAATAGATTGATAGGAGAGTAAACAAATGGCAAAGGAATTCTTTTGGAACGTATGGCTTAGGCTGAACCCGCTCACCAAGGACATAGAAATCGACCGCGTGGCGGAGGTGCAGCCTTCTGGTCCGACAGTGAAGAACGAAGAGATTGCGCGGCGCATCGTCGCGGAACGCTCGGAGTACCGACAGGAGACCATCGTTAACGTACTGACGATGCGGGACGAAAGCGAGCGGCGCGGAGACGCAGGTTACGCACAGGTTCGTGGAGAACACGCCGAAGAAGCTCATCTTCCGCGTGCCCGCGCTGGCGGACGGGACGTACACGCTCAAGGTCGTAACGCGCTTTTCCGTGTCCCAGCGTTTGCTCAACGAGCCGCGTACCATAACGTACGAGCTTCCATTGACCAATGTACGCGCCTCGTACAAAGCAGGAAACAATCAGGGCGCTGACGCCGTTATTCTGAATTAAAGGAGAGAAAGATGAAGAAGACAATCATTGTCATTTTAACGGCGTTGACTCTGACGTTCGTCGGCTGTTCAGGCGGCGGCGCGGGCAACGGTAATTCGGGCGACCCTAGCGGCGGCGGGAATTACGCCAAGGAGCTGTGGGGCGAATGGATTCGCATGGACACGGGCGACCGGTGGTACATAAGCGACGAGGCGGTCAAGATAAACGGCTCGCCCGCCGCTGTAACCGCGGAGCTGACCAAGGAGTCGGAGCGGGTCGTCGCGGTCAAGGACGGGGGCAGGAACTACTGGCTCTACGCGGCGCGCGCGGCGACCGCCAGCTTCACCGGCGTGATAGTCGGGGACGCGGGCACGGGGTCGGCGCGGGCTATGGGCGGGGGGCTGGGCGGTATCAACGTCGCGGTCGCGAACCTCGCCAACCAAGCCAACCGACTGACCACGACCACCGACCACGAGGGCGTGTTCGTCGCTAGAGGCGTCATTCCGGGGGACTCGTATCTGGTTACCCCTGAGAGCGGGAAGCCCGTAACGGTAACCCCGAGCGGCGACGGCGACGACATCGGGGTCGTTACCGTTACCAGCGGCGTGAACTTCAAGACCTCTATCGCGCCCGCGAGCGCGTCGACGGACATGAACGAGTTGTATATGAACGAGTGGTACGGGTTTGACCTTACGTTTGAGAACGTCGGAACCGAGGACTGCCCCGCGCCTTCCTACGCCGTTACCGCGCCGGACGGCGTAACCATAGGCGGGGACTTGCAGGGCATATTAGGCACGATAGAGCCAGACGCCAAGAAGAGCGTACGGATAGACGCGCTATGTTACGCGATTGACGGCGACTACCAGTACAAGAACATAAGCGTAACGATAAAAGACGCGACGGGCAAGAAGTGGGAGGACTCGGTCTCTTTACGGTTCTACCGGGAGTCCATAACCTTTAACGTCCGCGCCGAGCGACCTACTTCAGGCGTCGTGATAACGCCAGACGCGAAGACGTATTCGTTTACCGATACCACCGACGGGAGCGTAACCGCGCCGCTGCGGAGGACTGGGGACTATCTGGTCGTGTTTTCGGGCGCGACCATAGACACGGAGACGAGCTACGCGCTGGGTGTGGGCGCGGCGGCGGCTGGGGACTTCGGGTCGTTTACGGATACGAGCAGGTACGAGCCGAACAATACCGAAGGCGCGGCCGCCGCGCTGGGAGAGCCGCGTATCATGGCGTATCTGCACAAGAACGACATCGACTACTACCGCGTGTCCTACGGGAACCTCGGCTTTCTTCCCGCGCCGACTAACGCGACCGCCAGCGTCGCGGACGCGCAAGTTACGCTGTCCTGGACAGGCGTCGCGGGCGCGGTCTCTTACAACGTGTATCGGTCGGGCAGCCAGACGGGGACGTA
>JAIRKH010000081.1 GCA_031260245.1 Treponema sp.
TAAACCACGTTTTAAGCCCATTGTGTTATCCGGGCGTCAAGTCGCGGGTAATCAAAATGATATCGCCCCCATTACCCCAAAATTTTTCTGAATTCTACGAACCGTTTGCAGGCGGCGGAGTGGCAAAACAAAAAGATTGCAACAATACTGAATTTGTCATTAACGACCTTAATTTTGACCTCTATTGCTTTTTAAAAGAGGCGAAGGGTCTTAAACAAGTCTAATAAACCAATCTTGTTGTGAAGCCGTTTAAAAAGGCGGCGAAAAACTGATAGCGCCGTCTCGCCTATGGTGTCAGACACCCGCCTATGGTGTCAGACACCGCATTTCGTCCGTCGTCCGTCCGCTAGATGTCGCTCATACATCGCCGAGAATAGGCTCGTCTACCAAGTCGGATTGTCGATGTAGCCGGTGGTACAGACTCCCAAACGCCCATTCCGCCGCCCGCTCCACAAGCCCATCCTTCACGGGGTTCTCCGCAATGTACTCCCGCGTCCGTAAAAAGTCCTCTATCCCACCGATTATTCGCGAGTAGAACCGTTCCCCCCACACGTGCCCTTTCCGCCCGTGCGCCTTGTTCCACGCCTTCGCGAAATTACACTTTATCCATTGCATTATTTCCGATAAATTAGCGTCTTTTCCCGGCTTTATCAGGAAATGGATATGATTTCCCATGATACAGAAATCCCATAACTGGAAATGGAACTTCCGCTTGGCTTTCTTGACGAATGAGAGGAATAATAGCTTGAACAGGGGATCGAGCAGGCTCATATCGTCATGGTCTATTTTCGACGTAACGTGATAGGTTGCGTCCTCGATAAGTATTCGTGGTTTTCTCATGCTTGTAATAAGGGCTTGTTATGAGAATTGCTTCGGTGCCAGACATTTTTTTGCCCTTTTTCGTTAAAGGATTATTGTATAAAAGTACGATATCTGCTAATATTAACCATTATGATAGTAATGAAATTCGGCGGAAGTTCCGTGGCGGACGCAAGACGCATCCGCGATATGGTGGACATTGTGAGGCGGTATATACCGCGTCGCCCAGTACTGGCGCTGTCCGCCATGGGAGACGCCGATTACCTGCTTGAGGCGGCCGACACGGCGTTGAAAACAGAAGTCGTCTCCGCGCTTTCGGCGTGTGACTCAAGCTCGGCGTCCATGTACAGATGGTTTCCCAAGGCGCAAGCAAGGTGAATATCAGCTTCATGGTGAACGACTCCCAAGCCCCGGACGTGGTACGGGGTCTTCATAAATAATAAGGAGATAAAAGAATGAAAATAGCGCTTATCGGCTATGGAAAAATGGGAAGGCGGTTAGAAGAGACTGCGGCGTTTCAAGAACATGAAACCGTGGCGGTCATTGACCCATATACGAAGGAGAAGACTTCGCTTTTGGGCGCCCTCATAGAAGAATCTATTGCCGACTCGAAAAACCTTGGCAAGGCGGATGTCGCTCTTGAGTTTTCCAAGCCGGACGTTGCGTTTGAGAACCTAAAACGGCTCTCCGATATGCAGATGCCTACAGTCGCGGGAACCACAAATTGGTACGACAAGCTTGCAGAATTCAAAACGATGGTGGAAACAAACGGTTCGAGCGCCGTTTACGCGCCGAATTTTTCGCTAGGGGTGAACCTATTCTATCGGATAGCTCAATACGCCGCCAAGCTGTACAATCCTTTTGAAGAATGCGACGTGGGAGGCTTCGAGATTCACCATAAGGACAAACAGGAGAGCCCATCAGGAACCGCCAAGGTACTGGTTGAAAGGGTTATGTCCGAATTCAAGCGGAAGAAAAGGGTGGTTTGGGAGGCGGTAGATCGTAAGATAGAAGCCGAAGAACTGCACTTTACCAGTATGCGGATAGGGGCTGTTCCGGGAACCCATAGCTTGATATTCGATTCTTACGCGGACAACGTTCAAATTACCCATATAGCCCGCAACAGGTATGGTTTCACTCACGGGGCTTTATCCGCCGCGGAGTGGCTCATTGCGAAACCGCGAAAGGGCGTTTTTACTATTGACGACGTTTTGAACGATTTGACATTACAAGCGAGGTAAAATAATGTTGACAGGAATGTTTACGGCGCTTATCACGCCGATGAAGGAAAACGGGGACGTCGATTACGACGGCTTCAGAGAACTGACGCGGTTCCAGATAGCAAACCGCGTCGACGGTATCGTACCGATTGGAACCACTGGCGAAGCGCCCACGCTTGAGGAAGACGAGGAAGAAAAACTCATCAAGATAGCAATGGAGGAATGTTCTGGCAAGATACAAGTCATTGTGGGCGCAGGCTCGAATTCGACGAAATCCGCCGTATCTTACACGCAGCGGGCTAAAGACTTGGGCGCGGACGCGGCTCTTGTGGTAACGCCCTACTACAACAAGCCCAATGACGCGGGAATTCTCCTGCACTTCGAGGCGGTCGCAAGAGTCGGCATCCCCATCGTCGTCTACAATATAGCTTCTCGCACGGGTAGAAATATCAACGCCGCTCTTATGGGCAAGCTGTCCGAAATACCCGGTATTGTGGGCGTCAAAGAATCTTCTGGGGACGTGAATCAGATGGCTGACATCATTCACGACGTTTCAGAAAAGAGAGCGACCGAAGGGCGCGACTTTTCGGTTATTTCCGGGGACGACGCCTTGACTCTGTCGCTTTTGGCTTTAGGCGGACATGGAGTGATCTCGGTAGTGGCCAACCTTGTCCCCTCCAAGGTTGCCGAGTTGGTAAACGCGGGCTTAGCCGGCGACTTCGCGCGGACGCGGATTTTGCATTACGAATTGTTGCCCTTTATGAAGGCGGCGTTTGTGGAAACCAACCCCGTTCCCATAAAGGCGGCTTTGGAAATGGCTGGTCTGCCCGCAGGTCCCGCGCGGCTACCGCTTGGCGCCCTGTCCTCTGCAAACCGTGAACTACTTGCCGCCGCAGTCGCGGACCTTATTCCTGCCAAATACGGTCTGTCGGAAGAGTGGCGGAAGTAACCCTATCGGCCGCTCGCGCCAGACGGGGACAGCGGCGGTTATCAAATAAAGCCCGTTAGTAGGAAGACTTCTCAACGGGCGTTGTACGAATATGTTAGGGGGGAGGGCGCGTTTCCGAAACGGAGGTCGGCTAGCGGTAAACTCCTCGTCGCGCCCCCTACGCGGGAGCCCGGCACGGGGGTCTCCCGCTACCCCAGCTTATTATTCTCAGTCGCCACTTTTTGAGGAAAGCCTGTTGCCACTCTCGGTGTCAGACACCCGCTCCTCGTACCACCACCCGTCTCGGCGCCAGACACCGCGCCGCCATCCCACGCCTACGGTGTCAACGCCTACGGTGTCAGACACTTTTCTTACAGGGACAGACCTGTACCATACGCCTCCGTTCCGCCCACGGTACCAGACGCCTGCGGCGCCAGACATCCCCCGCTCGCTGTAGAGTGCTAAAGTGGATGTGTTCGTGAGGTTCGTCGCTGCCCGCCCACATGGTGTCAGACACCCGCGCACCTCGGTGTCAGACATCATCCGCGCCCGCTCGCGGAACTAGGGACGCAGAACGCGAAAACCGATGTTGCTGGAGCGGCCCGCTCATGTCGTACAAGCCCAAACTGTTCGCCTTCTTCGTCTTCACCGCTTGTGTCCGACCCCGCTGTTCTTCTCATACCACGCTACCATATTCACGTCGTTACTCCCGCTGTACTCATATACCGTAGCATCCTTCCCGCCGCCCTTCGCAGCCCATTCCCACTCCGCCTCCGTCGGCAGCCGATACCCGTTCGCGCTCTTGTTCCATGTTACTACCCACTTCACCGTATCAACACTACTTGTAT
>JAIRKH010000092.1 GCA_031260245.1 Treponema sp.
TATCGTAAAATCCATCGTATTCATGCCATTTTGACATATACATACCATTAAAACTTACTGTAAAGCCGCGGTTTCTTATCTCACGCCCAAGAATCAATGCCCGGTCAAAATTTTCGGGATCAACCGCGACGCGCACCATATCGACCAATCCTGTTATGGGGTCCAACAAAACAGACAAATCAGCGGGCGTTACGTCCTTTTCATTTACCATTACCGCCATTTTTTTGTTGGATTTTTTTCGTATAGCGGCTAATTCATATACCGGACAATATCCGTATTTTCCCAGATATTCTTTCTGGGGAGTATTGCGGTAGCCTACCTCGATATAATCAATAGGCAGGTTATTGGTTGCCTCGATATACGCGCCGACAATTTTTTTATCAAAATCCCATGCGTTATAATAACCGCCGTCGCGGAGCGTACAGTCAAGCACTACAGGTAACGCCATCAACGGCTCCTCATTGTTTTTGAGCCTGATACTGCCGCCGCGAGCTGGGATAACGGCCGTAAGTTTTCCTTTTTTCATTTTTTCGTCTCCTCAAGGGATGAAGGTCTCTTCAATCTGGTAGAAGGGACCCCGTTCGCCTTTTTCGTTCTGCCACGCCAGAGCGATGAATACCCGCTTGCCCTTTTCCGCCTCAGTGAACGTCAGCGTGAACGGCGTCCGCGTCGCCAGCGTGGAGCGCCCCAACAGGCTCGGATCCAAAGGAGCGGCGTCCAGTACGTCGTAGAATATCACTGCGCCGCTGTACCCGTAGGGTCTCGCCTTGCTCGCGCTTCCGATAGCCTTGAGACGCACGTCCAGCGCGTATCGCTTTCACCAGTATGTAGAACTCCGGGTAGGTTGTTGGCTCTGGTATTGGCGTCCACGTCGTATCCTTCACGTCCACACCCAGGTCTTCCCGTATCGCGTCGTTGTTGTCGATGTATTTCGCAATAAACACGGTCAGGGCGCGGTTCAGGGTTCGTTTCGCGTCGTTTCTCGCCCTGGTCGCGGCTTTGCTGCGGAAATCAGGCGCCCGGGCTCTGGCAAGCGCGGCGTCGTAGGCGTTCCAGAGGGGGCGGAGCGGGGTTACCGCGGCGCCGGGAATGCTGTAAACGTCTTTGTTAGTTTCGCATTTGGCGATAAGATTATCAGCCCACGAGCGAAATTCGTCGTCTTTCATGTAACTCATGATGTCCTCTTGTATAAAAAGATAATCGTCCGAACAGGACGACCCTTGTTAAGGGCTGGATGAGACGCCTCCGCTTCAATAGCCGCTCGGAGTAAATCTTTAAAGAAATGGAATGGATTTTTGGAGAAGCGCGTAAAATCTTGCGAAACAAGACTTTGTCCGCGCGTTTCCCCTATATTAAAGTATAGTGCGGGGGGGGGGGTAGAAAGCTTGTCAATAACGTTGAACCGCTTTTAGTCATAACGCTTTATGATATACGAATGTGGAAATATTGTCAAGCGCGTCTTGTGCTTGGGAGCGGGAGTGTGGCGCGGAGCGGGAGGCGGGACAGGGAGCGGGCGAGGGGGAGTGTCAGACACCGCGGTGTCTGACACCCTTCAAACGACGCCCCGTTGCGAAGTCGTTAAACAGGCTTCGCCTGCGATTGTTCCGCCGCCTATGACCGTATTCCCCTCGTAAAGTACAACCGCCTGACCCGGCGCAATAGCCCGCTGAGGCTCGTCGAAAACCACAGTCAATTCGTCCTCGCCAGTCTGCTCCGCCACGGCGGGCTGTTCCTGTTGTAAGTAACGGGTTTTCGCCGTAACGCGGAGCGGCTTGTCAAGCCTGTCGCAAACGACGAGGTTGATTGAAACCGCGACAAGCTCTCTTGTCCAGAGCGACTCGTCTCGCCCTACTGTAATCGTGTTGTTTTCCGCGGACTTCGCGGTTACGTAAATCGGCGTTTCAGACGCAAGCCCAAGCCCTCGCCTCTGCCCAATGGTATAGCGGATAAGCCCTCTGTGCCTGCCCACAACCTTGCCGTCCATGTCAATCACGTCCCCCCAAGGCGCGGGTTCGCCCCGCCATTTCTCGATAAAAGCCGCGTAATCCCGGTCAGGGGCAAAGCAAATATCTTGACTGTCCCCCTTTTTCGCGTTCACAAAACCGTTTTCCGCCGCAAGCTCCCTTACCCGTTCCTTGGTCAAACTCCCAAGCGGGAAAACCGTGCGCGCCAACTGCGCCTGCGTCAGCATATACAGCACATAAGACTGGTCCTTTTTCGCGTCGACGGCTTTTTTCAGTATGAAGCGCCCGCCAGAGGGTTCGATTTGCGCGTAATGACCAGTAGCGATGTAGTCAAATTCAAGACGCCGCGCCCTTTGGAGGAGTTTCTCAAACTTGAGACGCCTATTACATTCAATACATGGATTCGGAGTGCCGCCCCTTTCGTAAGTCTCAACGAAGTTGCGAACGACTGACTCTTTGAAATCATCCGCGAAATTCAATACGTAATGCGGCATATTCAGACGAAAGGCCACCGCCTTAGCGTCTTCCACGTCGGACAAGGAACAGCACCCGCTCGGCGGCGCGGCTAAATCTTCCGAATCAAAAAGCTTCATCGTAACGCCGACGCATTTATAACCAGACTGTAACATAAGCGCCGCCGCGACAGAACTATCTACCCCGCCCGACATGGCGATAAGGGATTTCTTTTTTTCATGAAACATCGTTTATTGACGAAAATAAACGCTCTCTAGCCCCACTTGATAAGCCCGGAGCGGTAAGGATGAATCAACGCGGCGTGCTTGGGCAGAATACGCACCGTATGCCCCTGTATGCCCGTGTCCGTACATTCGATATGTACTTGATACCGGTAGACGCTCCCCTCGTTGTTAATAGATTTCATTTCGGCGCGGCGGGCGTTTTCAATCAACCCGTTCTTGCTCGATATCGCCCCGTAGTAAAGCTCCACCTGAATCTCCTCCGGCGTAAGAGACGCAAGGTCAACAAACGCTTTCACAGTCAAAGAATCGCCTCGCTGCATAACCGGCTTCGCGTTAGATTCGATGCGGACGATTTTCAACTGATTCCATTCATGCTGGAGTTTGCCCATATAAGCCGCTATTGACCTCGCCTCCGCATAATTATCTCGCGCCATACGCCGATAGTTTTTGAGCGCCGGGAAGTAAAAGTTTTTAGAATAATCCATGAGCATACGATGGCAAGACATGGACTGCCCTATCTGCTTCATATCTGCTTTCATACGTTTTATCCACTCGCGGGGCAAGCCGTCTCGACCGCGCTGGTAAAACAGGGGAATGATGTCCCGTTCAAGCAGGTCGTAGAGCGCTTTGCTCTCCACGTCGTCCTGCAAATCGGTATCCGTGTACTGTTCGCCCTGTCCAATCGCCCATCCGACTTCAGGGTTGTAGGCTTCGTCCCACCATCCGTCCAGTACCGAGCAGTTCAGGACGCCGTTCATAGCGGCTTTCATGCCGCTGGTGCCGGAGGCTTCGAGCGGTCTACGCGGCGTGTTGAGCCAGACGTCTCCGCCGCTGGTGAGGTATTTGGCGACCGTCATATCGTAGTTCTCGAGGAAGACGATACGGCTCGTAACGTCGTATTTTTCGGCGAAGTGGATGATTTCACGGATGATTTCCTTGCCGGGCATATCGTGGGGGTGGGCTTTTCCGGCGAATATAAGCTGAACAGGATGTTCATTATCTTTGACAAGCCGGAGCAGGCGTTCAGGGTCGCGGAGCAAGAGATTGCCGCGCTTGTACGTGGCGAAGCGCCGCGCAAAGCAGAGGGTGAGCGCGTAAGGAGAGAGCGCGTCTTCGGCTTGCTGAATTCTCCATTCCACCGCGCCAGTGCGTTGAATATGCCGCTTGATGCGGTCGCGGGCGAAGGCGACCAGTCGCTCGCGACGTCTTTCGTGCGTGCGCCATAATTCTTCGTCTGAAATGCGGTCAATGCGCTCCCACATACTCAAATCGGTCGGAACGTCTTGGAAACGGGGACCAAAATAACGATCGAGCAATTCGGTCATGCTGTTTGAGAGCCATGTACGGGGATGCACGCCGTTAGTAATGTGGTGAATCGGTATCTCGTCGAGCGAGAGACCGGGCCACAGTCCTTTCCACATTTCTCGCGACACGAGTCCGTGGAGTCTGGCGACTCCGTTTGCGTAAGCCGCGGTTTTTAGGGCGAGCACGGTGAGACAGAAGGTTTCGTTGTCGTCGTTGGGATTGACGCGGCCGAGCGCGAGAAAGTCCTTCCATGAAACGCCCAGGATATCCGCCCATCCGCGTAAATATTTTTCCATAAGCCCGATGTCGAAACGCTCGTTGCCGGCCGGAACCGGCGTGTGCGTGGTGAATATGTTGGTTGGCCATACAGCTTCGCGGGCTTCGTCAAAACTGAAGCCTTTTTCCAACATAATTTCGCGCATCCGCTCCAGTCCGAGGAATGCCGAGTGTCCTTCGTTCATGTGAGTGACGGCCGGGTTGACGCCCAAGGCGCGGAGCGCGCGGACCCCGCCGATGCCGAGCAGGATTTCCTGCTGAATACGGGTCTCCGCGTTCCCGCCGTAGAGAGCCGCGGTAATGTTACGAATATCCTGCGCGTTTTCATCAATGTTCGTATCCAAAAGGTAAAGCGAAGAACGCCCGACTTTAACCTCCCATATCTGAGCGACCGCGGTTCTACCCGCCAAGTCGACGGTAATCTTGATAGGAGCGCCGTTTTTATCAATCTTTTTCTCGACGGGCATATTATACCAGTCGTTTTCCGGGTAACTTTCCTGCTGAAACCCGTCCGCGTTCAGTTGCTGGACGAAGTAACCCTGCCGGTAGAGGAGTCCCACGCCCACGAGGGGGAGTCCCAAATCAGACGAAGTCTTCATGTGGTCGCCGGAGAGGATGCCCAAGCCGCCCGAATAGATGGGCAGGCTGACGTCTATGCCGTATTCCATAGAGAAATACGCCACAACGTCGCGCTTGGAGCCTTTATACCAGGTTTCTCCTTTCTTGTACTTGAGGAATTGGGCATAAACGGCGTTGAGCGCCGCGAGAAACGAATCGTCGTTTGCGGCTTTGGCGAGGCGTTCTTGGCTTACCATGCCGAGCAAACGGACTGGATTTTGTTGCGATTGAAGCCATGTATCGTAATCCAAACGAATGAAGAGCTGAACAGCGTCAAAGTTCCATGATAACCAGAGGTTTCTGGCTATTTCTTCCAATGGCTTTAAGGCATTGGGGAGTTTCGGTTTAACCGTATATGTGGAAATATTCATAACTATAGAGTATGACTATATCGCAAAATTGTCAACCATTAACAGATAACAGATAAAAGATATCCGTTATCTTTTATCTGAAAAAACCGCTTGACTTTTTCTTAACGATTGCGGTATAATGCCGACATTCATTAACAGAGAACGAGGAGATTATTTTGAACTGCAATCATTACAGAATAACCGTCAGCGCGGTAAAGTCCCCCCGCATATTTCCAAACGCTTGCGTTAGAGCGTTTAGATTTCGTTACCAAGAACAGTTCAAGAGCGGGCGCGCTCCGATCGAGTCTCAAAGCCGCGCCCTTGCGAGGGCGAGCGTCCGCCGCGTTCCGCGCCGACTGAAGACCGCGGGAGAGCCCGCGAAGGAGTTCCTATGCAATCTATAAAAAGAGACGCGCCGCCTGCCCTTGACAAGAAAGGGAAGCTGCGCCAAGAAGTCCTGTCGTTGAATCGCTCGGTATCGGCGATTATCCCCTTCTACGGCGACGCGAGAGCCGTGGGCGTAACCCTTGCCAGCGTCGCGCGCCAACTTCCGCGTAAGGCGTTGGAGATTATTATCGTGGACTGTCAGGCGACGCGCTCCGACGCGGACGCGAGCGCGGACGAGCGAGCCGCGCGTCAGAAGCGGCGGAATCTTGTCAGCCGATATAGCCGCCTACGCAAGACGGTCGTAGCGTCGCTGGACGTCGGGTCGGCGCGGAACGCGCGGCTCGCGGGAGCGGCTATGGCGCACGGCGATTATCTGCTGTTTCTGAACGAGGGCGACGCGCTCGACGGGAGTCTGTTGGGGGAAGCCCTCGTGCTGGCGGAGGCTGCGGGCGCGGACTTAGCGGTCGCGGATACCGCGGTCAAATGGCCGGGGGACAAGGGCGTCGAAGCGTATAGCGCGGACGAGTATAGGTTCAGGGACGACGGGGATTTCTTCGCGGATTACCTGGAGCGGGCGCCTGAGTTCTGGGCGTGGTATTTCTTGGGAAACAAGGTCATTCGGCGCGACTTGTGGGAGCGCGTTGTCGGCGCGGTAGCGGCAAGGCTAGAGGCTGTGGGCAAGCCGCGATTTTACGGGGAGGATTTGACGATAGCGACCGCGTTGTGGCGGGAGGCGCAACGGGCGATACGGGTCGCTGGAAAGTACGTCGCGTTTGACTGGGACAAGGAGGACGCCTTCATCAAGGAAGCGATGGTTTCGCCGATGGAGGTTATAAAGGACGTGAAGAGCAGTCTGGATTTTTTGTATGAATGTCTGGGCGAGGACGACGAGGCGTTTTTCCCAGTGAGCGACGCGTTCGTGCGGCGGTTCTGGTGGCGGAGCGAGTGGACGTTGCGCGGGGAGGCGCGGGAGAAGGCGCGAGAGGAGTTGGAGCGGCTGTTCTATGTGGACGATTTAGAGTACGCTGGGGACGGAGAATGTGTGGGAGCGAAGGTTGAGCGGGAAGGGTTGTTCGAGAAGGAGGAGGAGTATGTAAGCGCCAAGGAGATTCACGTCTACGTGGCGATGCATAAGGAGGCGTATGTTCCGCGGGAGAACCGATATATCGTGCCGATACAGGTAGGAGCGGCGTTGAGCGAGGAGCGGTTCGAGGGGATGGCGCACGACGACGAGGGGGATAACATCTCGGAGAAGAACAGGAGGTATTGCGAACTGACTGGGCAATATTGGGCGTACAAGAACGACGCTGGGGCGGATTACTACGGGTTCTGGCATTATCGGCGATATTTCGCGTTCAGCGAGGACGCGGAGGACGAGTGGGGCGTTATCTCCTGCGAAAGTCTCAACGAGGAATCCCTGAAGCGTTTTCTTATCGACGAGCCGCATATCGCCGAAGCCGTTGACAATTACGATATTATCGTTCCACCCGAGTGGGAGTGCGTTGAAGAAGGGAAGAAATACACGATACACGAACATTGGAGCCGCCATTTGCAACGGGAAGATTTAGATTTGACGATAAAGCTTGTTCTAAAGAAATATCCGCTCTATTACGACGCGCTTATGAGCGTCCTATACTCGGACAGGGCTATTTTTTGCAATATGTTTATTATGAAAAAAGAACTGTTTCAAGAGTATTCCGCGTTTTTGTTTGATATTCTTGCGGAATTTGAGCGGGAAAGCGACCATTCGCGGTACAATATCGAACAATTCCGCACGATAGGGCACATCGCCGAGAGACTGCTCGCGGTTTATGTCCGCTTCATAGAGAGCGCAAGACCTGAAACGAGAGTACTGTATCTCAGCAAGGTTCTGTTTAATGATACGCGCCCCTACGCGGTCGTCAAGCCGCTTGCTCTCGATGGGAAAGTCATATCTATTGTATTGGCTTGCAACGACGCGTATATGCGTTACACGGACGTGTTGTTGCGGTCAATACTCGACAACGCAAACGCGGATTATCGTTACGACGTGGTGATAATGCACCGAGACGTATCGGAACAAAACATACAAACGGCGAAGGATATATTTAGCGGTAACGATAATTTTACGTTGAGATTCGCGGACATTACCCGTAATTTTGAAAAGTATAAGCGCGTTCATGTTGACCGCCATTTGACGGTTGAGACTTACTATCGGTTTCTTGTTACCGACGTATTTAAGGAATACGACCGTGTTCTCTACCTTGACTGCGACATGGTGGTGAACGCGGATATTTCAGCGTTATATTTTACCGATTTAGAAGGATATTACGCTGCCGCGGTTAGAGATATTGACTTCATTGCGAAGTGCGTTAAAGACACGGAGTTTTGCCAGAAAAACGTCTTGAGGTATGTGAAGATAGACGATTATTTTGATTATTTTCAGGCGGGAATGATATTGTTTAACGTCTCGGAAATCCGCAAGCGATTCACAAGCGAAAAGCTATTTGAGACGGCGTTGTCGCGGAATTGGTTTTTTCACGACCAGGACGTGTTGAATCACCTATTTAAAGGGAGGGTAAAATACGTTGACTTCAAGTGGAATTTATTCAGCTTGCTTGAGACGGGGAGCGCCCGCGAGATGTTAGTCAGGGACTATCTTGCGGCTGGGTTTGCGGAGAGTTACTGGAAGGCGATAAACAATCCGGGTATCGTCCATTTTGCGGGCGTACCCAAGGTATGGGACGACTTGGACGTGAACCTATCTCATATCTTCTGGAAATACGCGCGGAGAAGCCCATATTACGAGACGCTCTTAAAAAGTATGTTAATAGGGGATGGGAAAGAGACGGGGTGGTTCATATTCTATGGGGAGAGAAAGGCGGAAAATACTGGGGTTAAATTCTTTAGAATCGTCAACTCTGGGGACGTATGGAATTCTGTTTTGTGCGCTATAGATTTCATGTATTGCACGGGAGAAAACGTATTATATACGGACACGCTGTTGGTGAACGCGCAGTTATACCCTCATGAACAGTATAGCGCTTGGTTGAATGTCCAACAGTTTCATTGGGAAAAAGGGCTCAAGATATTCACCGAAAACATCGGATTCACCGTTGACAACGCTAAATCAATTACGATATGGGCGCGGTATATAAGTCAATTTCAAGGATTTTCGTTTTCTGCGCGTATTCTCGAATCCCGCAATATAGAGAAACCGAAAATCGTAATTGAGAATCGACAATTTGTCCGTGAGACGGTAGAGCTACCTAAGGAAGTACGATATGGGGGGGGGGGCCTCCTATAAAGGCGGGAACGCAAAGGACGCCGGAGACTCCGCCGCGGAGAAACGACGCGTAGGCTCCGTTGGCTTACAGGGGACAGACAAGTCGCCAAACGCCGCTTGTGTGGAAGTCGTCAAGCAGGCGGAGCCTGTTTGACGACTTCTTAACGGTTGACGTACGAAAGGGGGTTCCGCTGTCCCCGTCTTGACGCAGGCTACCGCAGAGTTCAGGATACTTTAGCTAAAAACAACTTTTGCAGGCGGGCTTGCAAAAGTTACAATGGAGGTTTTAATGGTCTTATATTGCTGTCAACATCCGGCGTCGATAATTCGGGCGATAGTTCATAAGATGGAGTACCATAAAAAAGACGAGGCGATATTTTTTGTTGAAATGGTTGCAACAAGTCCTTATTGCATAAAAGTTCCTCATATAGAATATTATCGAATGCCTGCCGTCGGTAGAATAGTAACGCTAAATGATCGTGAGAAAATAATACAGACGACGAATTGCGAGATTGAGGAACTTTTTCACAAAGTTGGGGTTACCGCGGAAAATTTTACGAATAGATATTGCATATACGATATGTATAATCCATTTTGCCTGTATTTCGAGATAAATAAGATATATTACTCGCTGATTGAGATGGCTAACAACGTCTTTTACCATTATCTGTATGGAAACTATGTGGAAGCCCGTCCCGAAGCCGCCCGTCAATATAATACGCTCATCAGGGAATTACATTTACAGGATACGCAAGGAGAATATTGTATAAAAGGCTATTTATCTTCTGAACAGTCCAAAAGCGTCGATACGCGGGCGCCGTTAGAAGTCTTTACTTTCTTTGACTCGTTGAGAAATCTTCCAGATACAGATAAACAACTACTGCTCGAAGCTTATGGTTTGTCGGCGGACGACGTTAAAGGGAAAGACTTCTTTTTCCTTAACAGCCCAGGATTCACTTCATCGGCTCTTGGCATAATAGACGACGCCGCGGCGCTCGCTTATATAGGGACGGACTTCGATAAGCTCGTGTATTTCTACAAGTCCATCGTGGATTATTATTTTGCCGAGAAAACCCTTGTTCTCAAATTACACCCCGCGAGCAATGACGCTCATATGCGGGCTTTTTCTGAATTTCAGCAAATACCAGCCTATATTCCGTCAGATTTAATTTGTTTATTAAGTCTCGAATCTGCCGCCGCTTACTATTTCCTTACATCCAGCGCCAGCGACTCGTTTAAACGTCAAGGATTGCATACCGTATTGCTTGGAGGGAATATATATAAATTCTTTTTTATCATTCACTTCGTCTATGCGGCGTTTTCCATGATAAAATCGCTTTCGCCCGCGCCTGAAACGATACACGTTTACGGCGTTCCGCTCGACCAGTTGGAGTATTTCCGCTATTACGCGTTCAAAGCCTTTAAGGAAGTCCGTTTTGAACGGTTGAACGGCGACAACGCAAAGACGGCTCAATATATACTAGCTGACAAACCCGCGTCCGATTTCCAAAAAATTATCAAAAACGTCGCCGCAAACTGCGTAATCTTCCTAAACGGCGACGCTCCGCAAACGGAATTAGCGCAACGGAAGATGAAATATTTCCTGATTGACGCTTCCAACGACGCGGAAAAAATTTTGAAAGACTTCGTCTTTAGCGTCCTGTCAAAAGACGCAAAAAAGCTCGCTCCTATAGCCAACTTTACCGCTTCATGGACCCTGAAAACCGCGAGAATGCGCGTGTCGGTCTTGCCCGCGGAACTCTTTGTCCCCGCGCCGAAAGACGCGCCGTCTTCCGAAGTAAGCGCTCTGAAAAAACAAATCGAAACCCTAAATAGGAGAATTAGGATGGAATCCAATTATTTGAAACTCTTGCAACTCTATTATGCGGCGGAACGCGCCGGGTATACCCTGAAAGATTACTTCGCGGAACGTGGACTCTGCGACGATAAAACCAAGGTAGCGTTCTTCGCGGTCGACGAGTTCGGTATAATAATATACCGTATAGCGGAAAGCATGGGCTTGAAGTTCAGCGCGCTGTTAAGCGACGAAAACAGAACCATAACGTTTCAGACGCATCAGAATTTAACGGAAAGTCTTACGCTCCGTTCCATAGCGGACGCCGATAAAAACGCCTACACAACCGTGTTCATGGCGATTGCATGGAACGCCGAATATATCGAGCTCGTCAAGAGCCACGGAAAATCGCTCTTCCTGTTCGACGCGGTCGTTCAGGCGAGTTATACCCGCGCCTTCTTTATCAACAGAATCGCCGCAATACGCGACCGCAATCCCGGCGTCCATGTCGGCTTGTTTTTTACGCCGTACTTGCGCGAAATTCCGGGCGAACGTTCCGAGCTTGAGGAATTTTACCATATTCAAGGCGTGAAAATGCCGAATGTACTATATATCAATGACGAAACAATGCGTGAGAAAGCGAAAACGCTGGCATATAGAGAGTACGGCTTCGACGACGAGTATATCGAGGGAGTCTGCAACGCCGTTTACTCAATGTCAAAAGACGTAAACGGAATATATCGCCTCGACGACTATAAGAGCAAGTACGCTAACGTGATTGCGGGACGCCGCGTTACCACGGATTTACCCGCGAATTACGACAATACCGTGTATTTCTTCGGAGACTCGCTTGTAACAAGCCTCCACGTCGGGGACAGCGAAACCATAGCGAGCGCTTTTCAGCGGGCGCTTAACGAAAAAGATCTTCCCTACAGCGTCCAGAATTGCGCTAACAGCTATGGGCTTCATTACGACTGGATCTTTACGCTGGCGGACGCGCTGACGTACAAGCCTGGGGATATACTGTTGTTTTGCGCGCGTCTCGATTGGCTTACGCAACAGTTTGTGAAGGGCGGCGTTCGGAAATATCTAAATAACATATTCAGTATTGATACTACGCCTTTATTCAAACGTCCTCACGATCACGGAGAACTCTTTACCGACGACCATCATTTCAACGCGAAAGGTTACGCCATGATAGCGCGAAAGATATTCGACGAGATAGAAGGATTCTTCGTACCCCCCCCCCCCGTAATATTCAATAAGACTATCGCAAGAAAAGATATTGTTTCGGCGGACCGCGTTGAAATCCCTGAACTCTCCGCATATCTGAAGAAAATAGCTACGGAAAAGCCCGTCATTGGAAGCGTAGTGATGAACTGCAATCCTTTCACGTTTGGGCATAAGTATCTCGTAGAATACGCCAGCGGCAAATGCGATATACTCTATGTTTTTGTGGTTGAGGAAGACCGCTCCGCGTTTCCTTTTGCGGACAGAATCGAGCTTGCGCGGCTTGGGACGTCCGAATTGGGGAATGTGCGCGTATTCGGGAGCGGGCGGTTTATGATCTCGCAAGCGACCTTTCCCGCGTATTTTGACAAGGAAGAGCTTAAAGACGTTATAATAGACGCAAGTAACGATTTGGAGATTTTTGGTCGCGAGATAGCGCCGACACTTGGGATTACGGTTCGGTTTGCGGGCGAGGAACCGTTTGATAACGTAACGCGCCAATACAACGACGCCATGCGGAGGATTTTGCCGCAGTACGGCGTGGCGTTTGAAGTTATCCCGCGTAAAAAAAGTGGCGGTGAAATAATCTCCGCCTCAAAGGTTCGTAAACTGCTCGAAACGAAAGACTTCGATGCGATAGCGAAACTGGTTCCAGAAACTACGCTTGATTATCTAACGCGAGCTATTCGTCCTCGGTGAACTACCGCCCGCCGCCTTTTCAGATAACAGATAAGTCGTCATTGCGAGGAGCGAAGCGACGAAGCAATCCAGAGGCGGGGCGGGGTGTCTGACACCCGCCCCGCAACGTTAAGGGGTCGTATTGACAATACCGCCCGACCCGTAACTTTGCCGACGTATTTTTGAGAATAGATTCTTTAATGAGTTTAATTTTTCTGTAAAATCTTCCATGATTTCTATACCTCCACTCCGTTTCTTTTACCAACATCGCCTAGAAGAAATCATTGCTCAACCAGTTGTAGAACTGTTTGAATATGGAGTTTTCCGATTTAGGCTTTTTTTCACGGGAATGGGGACGAGATTCTTGAATTTTTTCGGGGAGACCGCGCTCGCCGCCGAGGAGGAGCAAGCCTACAGCCGTAGCGAATACAGGCGAGCGGTATTCGCCGACGAGACCGGGTATATGCAAGGGGTTGCCTACGCGCACAGGCATCCTGAATATAGAGGAAGCCAATTCAGCCGCGCCCGCAAGAAGAGCGCCGCCGCCTGTGAGTACGACGCCCGCGCCAAGGGTTATTTCCGCGCCGCCCTCCATCTTTGACTTAGTGATTGAGTCGAGCTTATCCTTCGCCATGAAGAGAATCTCTTCCATGCGCGGCTGTATAACCGCGAGAATTTCAGAGCGCGGTACGGCAAAGGGGGGTCTTCCGCCCACGCCCGGCACCAGGACGTCTTCATCAGAATCGAGCATATCTTCCCAACAACAGCCCGCTTCTATTTTGATTTTCTCCGCCGCATCAGGAGGAATCGACATGACCTTGGAAATATCGCTGGCGATGAGAGTACTACCCGCAGGAATCGACGCGTTCAAGTAAGGCGCGCCGTCGACGTAGACAAGCATATCTGTAGTACCGCCGCCTAAATCTATCAAAACGACGCCCATATCCTTTTCTTCGGACGTAAGCACAGCCCTGCCTGCGGCGAGAGACTGGAGAATCATGTCGTTTATGAGAAAGCCCGCTTCGTTTATGCATTTTTTAAGGTTTTGTTTGCTGGTGGTGGAACAAGTGATGATGTGAACTTCGGCTTCGAGCCGCAGACCTATCATATTGAGCGGGTCTGGTATTCCTTTCTGTCCATCCAAAATGAAGGATTGCGGGATGACTTCAAGAATCTCCCGGTCCATGGGGAACGCCACCGTTTGCGCGCTTGTCAGAGCGCGGTCTATATCGGCTTGAGTTACCTCGCGGATGGTTTTGTCCTTGTTGTGCCTGACAGACGCGACTCCCCGCGAATTTCTGCCTTCTACGAGATTACCGCCTATGCCGGGCCAGCAGTATTTAGCTTTGAGGTCCTGTCCCACTATCATCTCCGCCGCTTCCACGGCTTTTCTGATAGACTGGATGGTGTCCTCCATATTAACAATGACTCCTTTCTTAATACCGGTTGACGGACTGAGTCCTACGCCCGTGATTTCGAGTTGTTCTCTTTTGTTGTATTCACCGACTATGGCGCACACTTTGGTTGTGCCTATGTCAAGTCCAAAAATCAATCCGGTATCCGCCGACATTTATTCTCCTTCATTCCATATATCAATAATACGCCGTAACATTAGAGCGCATATCAAGCGTATTCGGCGTAACGCCGTTCCGCTTGAGAGCGTTAAGTTTCAAAACCATGGTTTTCAATTCCGAAACGTCCAAATTCGGCTTCACGCGTACAACAGTGGTTGTGTTATTCAAATGAAGCGCCACGTCGTAGTCTTTGTAATTCTGGTCCCCGCCGGGTATCCACCTGATTTCTATTTCCGAAATCAGCGCAAATAGTTCCGGATTAGAAGCCTTTATGGTCTCCAAGCCGGACAAGAACCTGTTAAGCGAAGGGGAGAGTCTAATGCCTGCAGTAATCGTCCCCATTCCGGTATGAGAGACGACGGGTATACCCTCTGGAGCGCGCACGGACTCGAAGATAAAGCCGCTCGCGTCCACAAAGAACGGCGTATATTGATTCTCAAAAAAAATGAGAAAAACTCCAACCGGTTCTCTAGTCTTTATGTTAATCTCAAGCCTATTGGGAAGACGTCTCTGAATGGTTACGGTCTTCACAAACGAAAGACTCATTATATTACTGGCGACCGACCGAACCTTTGTCGTCCAAAAAGAAGATCTCTTACTTAACCCTGCAATCTCAAGAATTTGCTCTCGCGACATCTCTTCGATACTATTGACGTCTATTTCGCGGAAGGGCGTGAAGGGAGCGACGGCTATCCACAAAATAAACGCGCCCGCAACTGACAGAGCGAGAATAATGAGGATTTTGAGTAATTTTTCTGTTCTCAACGCGCCAGCGGAACCAACCGCTGTTTGCGTCTGCATTTGATAATAATCCGACAAAGTTTTATCTCTCTTTACTATTATACAATAAATTAAGATTTTGTGAACCCCTTGAAATATTTACTATCACCCCGCACATGACGAGGGTGATGATGAGAGACGTCCCTCCAGCGGAAAAAAACGGCAACGGTATTCCTGTTATGGGGACCACACCAACCGAAACGGCGATATTAAAAAACGCTTGGGACACAATAATGGTTATGTACCCAAACGCCATAAGCCTCCTGTACATATCGGGCGTTTTAAACGCTATAAGATAACCTTCCGCCATGAAAACGCCCATCAAGAAAAAATAAAGCAAAACGCCGATAAAGCCGAATTCTTCGGCGTAAGCGCAAAATATGAAATCCGAGTGAACTTCCGGTATCAACGAAAAGTCGCCCTGCCCAAAGCCTTTTCCCCAGAGACCGCCTGACCTAACGGCGGAAATAGCCCTGTCTATCTGAAAAGCCGCATCTTGAGTGTCGTCTCTGACAAAGAAGGCGTATATGCGGTTTATCCGGTGCGGCTCCATCAGAATAAAGACGCTTCCCGCCAATAGTATCGCTATCCACGCCCCTATGAGGTAACGTAATTTAACTCCAGTCATGACGAAAATCAGCGTCATATTTATCGCTATGAATCCGGCTGTTGAAAAGTTATTCTGCAAACCTATAACCACGATAAACAATGCCGTAATGATAAAAAGCGGTAGAAGCGAGCGCCAGAAATCCTCGAAAGCCCCTACCTCTTTTTTTCTATCAAGCATATGCGCCAAGTAGAAGGGTAGAAACAACTTCATCAGCTCCGAAGGTTGAAACCTCTTACCGCCTATCTGAACCCACCGCGAAGCGCCGTTCATCGTAACGCCCACACCCGGTACTTGCGTCAAGATTCCTGCAATCAGTACCGCTACAAAGCCCGCAATCACTATCCGCTTGTCTCGCAAAACGTCCAGTGGAAAGACAGCCGCTATGACGAGAAGCAGTAGTCCCACTCCGCCGTAAATGAATTGGTCCTTTATGAATCCGGGCGCGCTTAAGTAAAGCGTAATAAGCCCCATACCCAATAGAAGTATAATAGATGCAAGGAGAATATGGTCTATATGGATTTTCGACCGCTTTATTTTTAGTCTCGGCTTTTCAAAAAATCTCATTCTTGTAAGGGAGTGAATAATATCTTTACTTGGAAGTCTTGAAATAAACTTTTACTCAACGATAATTCACTATTCACTCCCAACCTCCTACTGTATCTTCAACGAGGACAGGGCGATTATGGCAAACAGTCCGCCTAATATCCAGAATCTCAGCACGACTTTCGTCTCTTTCCATCCTAATTTTTCAAAATGGTGGTGCAGAGGCGACATAAGGAATACTCGTTTCCCTCTCAATTTGAAAGAAATTACCTGTATTATCACTGACGCGGCCTCCAAGACGAAGACTCCTCCGATAATCAGAACCAAAATTTCCTTTTTCAGGATAAGCGAGATCACCGCGACGACGCCGCCTAAAGACAGACTACCTACATCGCCCATAAAAATCTCCGCCGGATACCCGTTGAACCACAGGAACCCGATACACGCGCCCACAGCCGTCAAGCAGACAACCATTACTTCGCCCGCGCCTTCGACATAGGGAACACCTAGATATGCGGAAAAGTCCGCCCTCCCTGACAAGTAGGACAGTATCGCAAGCGCAATGAACACCAACAGGAGTAAGCCGCCTGCAAGCCCGTCAAGCCCGTCCGAAAGGTTCACCGCGTTTGATTCGCCTACAATCAACAGAATCGCGAACGGTATCCACAGAACACCCAAATCGCACACCGGATTCTTGAAGAAAGGCACATAGAGCTTCGTATCCTGCGGCGATATTTTTGAAAAGTATAGGAAAAGGACCGCTATGATAGCCACTACGAATTGCCCCAGTAGTTTAGCCCATGCAGGCAATCCCTTTGAATTACGTCTGGTAACTTTAAGAAAGTCGTCAACGAAACCAAGCGCGCCTAACGCTAAAAACGTCCCTAAAACGAGCCAGACATACACGTTTCGCAAATCCTGCCACAATACGGTCGAAACGACCATTGACAGGATGATGAGCGTTCCGCCCATAGTCGGGGTGCCCGCCTTTACCAAATGGGTTTCCGGCCCGTCGTGTCTGATTGACTGCCCTATCTTGAGCCGCGACAGCAGTCGTATCAAAGAGGGTCCGGCCGTATAGCAGATGAGCAATGTGGTCAACGCCGCGTACGCCCCCCGAAACGTCAGATACTGAAACACGTTAAACGGCGTAAAATATTTAACTAATGGGTATAGAAATTCTAAAAACAAAACATATCCTCTTTTTAGTTACTATTTATTATACAGCAACCTTTCCAACGCGCAACCACGCGATCCTTTTAACAGAACCAAATCTCCGAACTGCGTGAATGATTTAAACGCTTCTGTTAATTCTTGCATATTTTCAGTAAAAAAGAAAGTCTTTTTACCGTTTTTCTCTAAAATTCGTGCGATAATCTCGGTTTCTTTACCAAAAAGATAGACGAAATCCGCGGCGGAATCGTTTAACACGGCGCCTACTTTCTCGTGGGCTGACTCCGCCTCTTTTCCCAGCTCAAGCATAGAACCAATGACGTAAATCTTCCTGCCGTCCCAAGCAAGCGTATCGCAAAAATCTATCGCCGCGGACATGGATTCCGGGTTTGCGTTATAACAATCGTTAAACGCCGTAACGTCCCCATAGACGACTTGTCCTCTTCCGAAAAGCGGCGTTACTTTTTCAATCCCTCGACCGATGGATTCGTCCGACGCTCCCGCCTCTTTCGCTATGGCTATAGCGGCGGCCGCGTTTTTTACGTTATGTCGACCGGGTAACTTGAAGCGAACCTGATTACCGTTCCATATAATATCATAGCCGTCAAGCCCTCTGTCAATGATTCTACTACTCATGTCTTCTTTCATAAGTTCCGAGTAAGCCTCGTAGAAAACGACTTTTCCATTCACGCCTTCCATCAAGAAATCTCGGTATTCATCGAAATTTGGAACAAGAGCGGTTTCCTTACCGGTGAATTGGGAGAAAATATTCTTCTTCTCCACAGCGACGGCGTTTTTATCACCCAGATTCCCGATATGGGCGCCGCCGATGTTGGTTATTAAGGCGATATTCGGCTTTAATACCCGCGCAAGCTCGGCGATTTCGCCTTTTCGATTCATACCCATCTCAAAAACGCCAACCTCGTGTTCCGGTCCTACTTCAAAAACCGACAGCGGCAAGCCTGTCTCCGAGTTGAGATTACCTCGATTCATTATAACCTTCCCGCGTCCCTTTTCGCATACAAAGATACTAGCCGTTATTTCTTTAGTAGTAGTTTTGCCCGAAGAGCCTGTTATGCCTATCTTCAACAAGTTCGGAAATTTCTCCAGATACGCGCCCGCCGCAGACTGCAAGGCTTTGAGCGTGTCGTCTACGATGAAAAGCGCCGCGTTGCAACCGTCCGCATAAGGCAGAAATGCAGACGCTTTCTTTTGGGATACTACAGCCCCAACCGCGCCTGCTGTAAACGCGGCGTTTACAAAACAATGACCGTCCTGCCGCTCGCCTTCAAGCGCGAAAAATAGACTTCCCGCCCTAGCCTCTCTGGAATCCACGCAACACGCGGAAAAACCGCCCGCGCTATTTCCGCCTGAATAAAACAGCGCTCCTATCGACGCCTGTAATTCTGCAAAAGTCATTAACATAAAAACCTCAACTATAATCTTTAACTATGAAATAATATCATATTAGATAGTTTTCATTTTAAATACAAGTGAATCTATCTTTAGGCGCAGCCGTTAAGTCGGGGAACAGCGGCGACTCTTCTCGTACGCCGCCCGTTGGGAAGTAACAACCTTCGGTTGAGTCTTCAGACGCGCGTATTGACGTTAAGAAATAACGGCTTGTCAAACGCCGTATTCTGGTATATGATAGTCCGTATGAAAGTAGCTATAGCGCAGATAAATTCTTTTATCGCCGATTTTGACGGCAACATGGAGAAAATTATCGCATATTCGGAGAAAGCCCATGCGTTAGGCGCGGATTTGGCGCTTTTTCCTGAACTTTCGGTCTGCGGCTACCCGCCGATGGACCTTTTGGACCAGGATTATTTTGTTGAAAAAAACATACAGACCCTCCGAGTCCTCCAACAGAGACTCCCCAAAGACATAGCTTGCGGCGTTGGGTTCGTGGGGAGGAGCCCCTACGCGAGGGGCAAAACCCTGGTCAACAGCTATGGCGTCATAGCTGAAGGAAACCTCGCGTTTGAACAAGTCAAGACTCTTCTGCCCACTTACGATGTATTTGACGAAGCGCGCAATTTTGAGAGCGCTCGTGAATGGAATGTGTTCAAATGGAAGGGCGAAAGGATTGGCGTAGCGATTTGCGAGGACGTGTGGCGGGAGACGAACATTTCGGGAGTAAGTTACGCGCGCGACCCGGTGAAGAAACTTTTTGACCAAGGCATAAACCTCCTCTGCGTTCCGTCCGCCTCCCCGTACGTCGCGGGGAAGCTGTCGGCGCGCAGGGACTTGGCATACCGCATAAGTCGACGGGGAAACGTCCCTTTGGTTTATATAAACGCGGTCGGCGCCAACGATTCCATAATCTTTGACGGCAGGTCGTTTGCGCTTGGTACGGACGGCGCGTTTCTTCAAGGCGCAGGCTTCGAGGAAGACCTCTTTTTCTTCGACTCCGCAGCTCCTTCAAAAATCGCCGTCTCTGACGCGTCGCAGACGGCGGAACAAGAGCTTGACGTTATAGAAGACGCGCTGATTCTGGGAATACGCGAATATATGGCGAAATGCGGCTTTATGCGGGCGCATCTGGGACTTTCCGGAGGCGTCGATTCCGCGCTTGCCGCCTATCTTGCGGTAAAGGCGATTGGACAAGAGCGAGTTATATGTTTCAATATGCCGTCCCGTTTTTCATCGCAAGGGTCCAAGGACGACGCGGCGGAACTTGTCGCAAGACTCGGTTGCCGATACATACCTCTATCCATAGAGCCTGTGTTCACGAGTTTCTTAGACGTATTGGAAGAGGTTTTTGAGAAAAAGCCTTTTGACGTTGCGGAAGAAAATTTACAAGCCCGTATCCGCGGCGCGCTTCTCATGGCGTATTCTAATAAATTCTCTTCAATGTTGCTTGCTACCGGGAACAAGAGCGAGCTTGCGATGGGTTACTGCACGCTTTACGGCGATATGAACGGCGCGCTGGCGCCCATAGGCGACCTTTTCAAGACCGAGGTTTTCGCGCTGTGCAGGCGCATCAACGAAAAATCCGTGGCCGCGGAGGGAAACATCGTGATTCCTGAGTCCATCCTCGTCAAGCCTCCTTCCGCGGAGCTTCGGCCTGACCAAAAGGACCAGGACAGTCTTCCGCCTTACGAGGTATTAGACGAAATCCTCAAACTTTATCTATTTGACAATCTTTCGGCGGACGAGATAGCGGCAAGAGGATTTGACAAGGCGCTTGCCGCGGGCGTCATAAAAACAGCGGCGCGAGCTGAATTCAAGCGCCGCCAAGCCCCGCCGGTTCTGAAAGTGTCGAAACGGGCTTTCGGCATGGGCAGACGTATGCCCATTGCCCGAAATATCTATGAAACGGATATTTGACGCGGACAGACCCAGAGAAGCGGGGGGGGGTCCGCGCAATTTAGGAGGAAGAAATGAAAAAATCGGTGAAAAAAATATTCGCTTTTCTCATCATTACAATTTCGGTTTTTGCCGTTTTCGGCGCCGGGTTTACGCTCGGGGTGTTTGATTATCTTGAATTTAAAACTTATGACTTACGGGTGAACGTATTCGCCGAAAATAGCGCGCCGTCCGATGAAATCATCGTTGTAATTCTGGACCAGAGCAGTCTTGATTGGGCGCGGAAGACCCGCGGCTGGGGCTGGCCCTGGCCTCGCGCCGCGTATTCGGATTTCATTGAATACATGAAAATCGGTGGGGCGAAGTCTCTGGCGTTTGATGTGCTTTTCACCGAACATTCGGTCTACGGCGATGCGGACGATGCGGAATTCGCCCGCGCAGAGCGGGAATTCGGTAGGTTTATGCAATCCGTCCACTTCAGCACCCAAATCGGCGACAGCCAAATCATGCCTTCTACAGCAAACGACAACCCCTTCTTCAATACCGTTGGTTTCGGCGATTTCTTACAAAAGTTTGCGCTCGACGGGGAAACCAAAGGGCAGTTCCCTATACCTGAGCTACTTACAAACGCGGGCGCTATAGGCTCGACCATAGGACTGCCCGATTCGGACGGCGTGGTCCGCAGACTGGCGCTTTTTACCTTGTTTGACGGCAAGGCGATTCCTGGCGAGGCGGCCGCATCCCTCATACTCGGCGGCTTCGCTCCCCAAGTGTTCTACGACGCAAAAAAGAACAATCTGGACTGGGAGGGTCGCAATATTCCGGTTGACAAAAACGGGAAGACCCTTCTCCGTTTTAAGGGACATGATTTCGACCGATACGCGCCGTATCCGATTTCACTGATTCTCCAGAGCGCGGAGACTTACAAGAACGGCGGAACGCCTGAACTGCCACCCGAAGATTTTAGGGACAAATACGTGTTTTTCGGCTATTACGCGCCCGGACTCTACGATACCGCGCTCACGCCGATAAGCTCCGTATATCCGGGCATGGGAACCCACATCACCATGGTAGACAACATCTTACAAAACGATTTCACGCGGGAAACCCCGCTGTGGCTTGACCTACTCGTCATATTCGCCGTCATTGCGCTTGTTGGAGGACTGACCATCTTCTCTGATAAGGTATACATCTCGCTAGGCTCGCTCGTCGCCTCCGTAACCGTTTGCGTGAGCGCAGGCTTTCTCGCCTATGCAAACGGCTGGTGGTTATCTATGATAGCCCCGTTCTTTGGCGTCGTCGCCGTCTACCTGACCGCAACCCTGTATAACTACGCGACCGAAGGTAGCCAGAAGCGATTCATCAAGTCCGCGTTCAGTCAATACTTAAGTCCTGCGGTCATAGAACGGCTTTTGGCGGACCCAGACCAGCTAAAGCTCGGCGGGGAGCGGCGGGAAATCAGCATATTTTTCTCTGATATTCAAGGTTTTAGTACAATCTCCGAAAGGCTTGACCCGACTGTGCTCACGGAATTGTTGAACGATTACCTTTCCTTTATGACGAATATCATCCTTGACTCTGGCGGCACCATTGACAAATACGAAGGAGACGCCATCATTGCGTTCTGGAACGCTCCTTTAAATTACGCGGACCACGCGGCACGCGCTCTCGGAGCCGCGATGGAATGTCAGCGCTCGTTGGAAGAAAAACAGAGCTTCTACGAGGAAAAGTACGGGGCAAGACTCGTCACCCGTATCGGCTTGAACACAGGATTTGCGGTTGTGGGTAATATGGGTTCTAATAAACGCTTCAACTACACGATGCTCGGCGATTCGGTGAACCTTGCGGCTCGTTTGGAAGGTTTGAACAAACAATTCGGCACTTTTCTTATGTGTACGGAGAAAACGTTCAACGATGCGAACAAGGCGATTTCCGCGAACAGCGGGCGATTCTTCGGCAGGAAGCTAGCGTCCGTCGCGGTTGTGGGCAAAAAAGAACCTGCGACCGTGTATCAACCTTTACCTCAAGCCGTTTACACGGAAACTCTGCCTATTCTCCAGAAGTTTGACAAAGCCCGCGATTTATTCTATGAAGGAAAATTTTTAGAAGCTTCGCCTCTTTTTGAGGAAATCATCGACTCGGATAGACCCGCTTTCTTCTATGCGGAGCAATGTAGATATTACATCAAGCGTCCGGGCGAATGGAAAGGCTTCTGGCAGGCGACTTCAAAATAGTACGCAAAGCGACAAAGGCGATTATTCAGCGTACCCGTAGAAATACCCGCCTTTAATCCGATTTTTCCCCTAGCTTCTTTGGGAATAATTACCTGATATTTATCGAAATGAAACTGTTTGAACGGTATCCAATATCGGCGTCAACCGGATTTCAAGACTTGTCAAGAGCGGCTCGTGGTCAGGCGGAGCCTGTTAGATAGCTTCATAACAGACTCCGCCCATTACGAAGTCCTAAAATAGACGAAGTCTGTGAAAATAGAGCTTGCGTTTTTTGAAAATTTCTTTAGAATAGACAGCGGAGGCAATTTATGAAGAAAATAAAAGCTTTTTTGTTGGCGCTCGCGCTGTTTGGGATTGTTCTTTCCCCGATACAGGCCAGCGGTAAAAAGGACGCGGTAATCGAGGGGGGGGGCGTTTTACAACCTAAAGTTTCCACCTATATTAGGACCTGGCCCCTGGGACTGGGAGCCGAGGTTGACGAAGGCGAGCATTGGACCGCTGACATGGTTCATGGCGAATACCTTACGGATATTATCATCGCGTTCGCGCTCATTGACCAGACGGACCTCTCCACGATTTACGTCAAAGACATGGTTGACCAGGAGTCGGAGCTTACGCCCGGTCTAACCGTGCCGGGGTTCAAGGATTTGTGGGAACAGACAGCCGCGTTGAAGGAGAAGTTCCCTGACCTGAAAGTCAACCTTTCAGTAGGCGGCTACAAGGCGGAATTCACGCACACGGCTGACGACCCGGACAAGCGGGCCGAATTTGTCGCCAATGTATGCGAGTGGCTTGGGGCTTTTGACCTTGACGGCGTTGATATTGACTGGGAGTATCCGGTCGGCCCCGATTGGGGAGCGGAAATTGAGACGCAACCCGCGGACCGTAACAATTACATCTCGCTTTTGAGCGAACTACGCGCCGCGCTCGATACGTTGGGGCAAAGCACGGGCAAACGTTATGGACTATCGGTAGCGGTGCCGGCGAGTCCGTGGTTCTGCGAGAAAAATCGCGCCAAAGACGCGGCGAAAATCGTCGACGTGTTCAAACTCATGGCTTACGACTACTATGGCGGGTGGAACAAGACCACCGGACACCACGCTAACTTACGCAAGGCTAACGGGGACCCGGAATGGGGCGGATGGTCTACGGCGCAAGCGGTACGGGCTTTCCTGCAAGCAGGCGTGCCGTCGGAAAAAATCGTTCTGGGCGTGGGCTTCTATGGACACGCTTGGGAAGGCGTCGCCGAAGGGTCGAGGCACGGGTTATTCCAACAATACGAGAAAGTCTCTCCGTTAGACGGACTCGGCTGGGACAAAATCAAACCGCTTCTCGAACCCGGCTCCGGTTATACCCGGTATTGGGACGACACGGCCAAAGCGCCTTATCTTTACGACGGCGGCACGTTTATCAGCTACACGGATGCGGAAGCTATCGGTTACATCGCGGAATACGTGAAACAGCTTAAACTGGGCGGCGTGTTTGTCTGGGAATACGCGCACGACATAAACGGCGAATTACTCCAAGCCTTATCGGAAAAAATACAGTAACCTTCTGATACCGCCCGACTTTGGTGTCAGGCGCCCGCGCATAAAATAAACGAGCGACTCGTTTCGTGAAACAAGCCGCTCGC
>JAIRKH010000074.1 GCA_031260245.1 Treponema sp.
AGTATCAAAACAGCGTCTATTATACGCATGGGTTTCATCCATATCCCGCAAAATATACGCCGCAACTGGTGAATAAGTATTTTAAGCTGTTCTGTGAGAATGGATGGACGATTCTTGACCCTTTCTGTGGAAGTGGAACCGCCATTGTGGAAGGCGCGCTGAATGGCATGAACGCGGTAGGTATTGACTTAAACCCTATAGCTTATATTGTTTCTAAAGCCAAGTCGAATCGGTATAATGAAGTCGACCTTCGGCTTGCCGAGGATATTATTTGGCAATTACAAGCTTTAAACAGAAGCGCGCCTGTAAGTGCGGTCATTCCTGATTTTCCGAACAGAAGCCACTGGTTTCAAGATAACGTCTGTGTGGAATTAGCTGTGATAAAACAAAAAATAGACGAAATGGAAAACGTCAGGGTTAAATATTTGCTCATGTGCGCCTTCTCAAAAATCATCGTGCAGGTTTCTAATCAAGACAGTGAAGTCCGTTATACCGCGAAGAGCAAGAATCACCCAGACGGGATTGTTTATGACTTGTTTGCGCGGACGCTCTCAAAATATATCGGTGTTTTAAAGTCCTGCGAATATTCGATTTTGTCGGAAACAGAGATTCTAAATGGAGACGTCCGAACAGAATTACAAGGGTTTCCTGACGACTATTTTGATTTTGTCATTACCTCACCGCCTTATATCAATACGTTTGACTATTATCTTTATCATAAATTGCGTATGTTTTGGCTCGGCTATGACCATAGACCGGTTCGGGCTAATGAAATAGGCAATCACCATCGTATTGATACGAAAAGCTTTGATGCGGCAAAAACGGAATATGTCGATTCGATGACTGAAGCGATGCATGAAATATCGCGGGTTTCAAAACCGCTTTCGCGTTTTGTCATGGTCATAGGGGATGGTATCGTTGATGGAATCACTATTGATATGAGTAGGATTATCTCTGCAATAGCACAGCAGGCGCATTATGAGGTTGAGAGTGTGGAAAGCGTGAATTTGCGGGACATTACGCGATCTTTCAATAGGAAATTCGCCAACGCTCTCAAAAGAGAGCATACTATTATTTTGAAAAACAGGAAGTAATTTATGCTTTACATTGAAAATTTGGAAGAAATTATTTTTCACCGCCACGAAGTGTTTCCGTCTGACGAGCTTGTTATTCTGTCGGGTTATGTTGGACCAAAGCCTATTGAAAGATTGAAAGAACTGCCGATTCACTCGAAAATCGTTTACGGAATGTACGGCATTGAAGGAATCAAAGCTCCTCTGCATAATTCCTTGATTAAACTTCAGAAAACAATTGATAATGTTGATATTTTTTACTCGCAACTGCCAGTTCACTCAAAATGTTATGTGTGGCGTAATAAGGGGCAGGTAGTCCATGCATTGGTCGGCTCGGCTAATTTTTCAACGAATGGACTCGCTACGCCTTATCGTGAGATTCTCGCGGAGACTACTTTCGATACTTTTCTGCCTCTGAACGAATATATAAAGAAAGTCTTTAATAATTCGATTTCTTGTCTTGAACGTGGGATTAAAAAAATTATTGAACAACAGACGATAGCTTGTCTCTTGACTTTACTGGGCGACGACGGTGAGACTCAAAATGCGGCTGGCTTAAATTGGGGGCAAAATCCGAAAAATCATACGAATAAGAACGACGCGTATATTAAAATTCGGGCGCAGGATATAAGGAACTGTCCGAATTTATTTCCACCGAAACAACTCAACCCGTTACATTTTGACGGTAGAGGAAGAAAGCGCCGCCATAACGACAATATTGAAATTATCTGGGATGACGGTGTAAATATGGACGGGCTACTTTTAGGAAACCAAACAATAGACGGTATTATGTACCCAAAACAAGTAAGTTCATTCCCTCATGGAAGCGAAATGGGTAGATATTTTCGGAAAAGACTCAATGTCCCTGATGGTCAACCCGTCAGAAGATTTCATCTTGACAACTACGGCAGAGATACGATAGGCGTTTCTCTTTTAGGAGAATGCGTCTATAAATTTGACTTTTCTACGAATAAGAAAATGTGACTGCTATGAAAATCTATGGCGAGTTAGACTTTAATGAGTCGCTGAATTATGGGTTCGTTTCGGCTTGGAAAGCGCCTTCTCAAAAATCATCGTGCAGGTTTCCGCTTTCGCATTTTTCATGGTTATTATTGAATAATTAGCAAATGTAGGCTATACTGGGGTTTATTATGAAAAATAAAGAAATCATCGTTTTGTTGTTAATAGGGAGTCCTCTTTTTGCCCAATCGCCGTCTTTGTTCTATGAGCAGGGGCGCGCCTTTATGGTTCAGGAGGATTGGTATTCGGCGTCTGAAGCCTTACTGGAGAGCCTGCGCCTCAACTCCAGCCATGCGGAAGCGACAGCCGCTCTTGCCGAATGTTACTACGCCTTGGAAGAGTTTGACGAAGCGCTCGTCTGGGTGAAAAAGGCGCGCGTCCTTGCGCGCGGTAACATTGGACTCGCTAATCTCGAAGCCTTCATTCTCATTTCCCAGGGACAGCTCGAAAAGGCGTCTGCGGTCGTCAATGAAACGCTCGCCCGGGAGCCTTACAACAAGGAAGCGCTGTTCGCCGCGTCCGAATTGGACATTGCGCGAGGGCGCGCCGGGGACGCGGTGAAACGTTATCAGGACGCGGTGCGCCGTTACCCAGACGACAGGCGGTTATTGGCCTCCCTCGCCTTGGTCCTTGGCTCCCTCGGCAATGTGGAACAAGCCCGCGTCTACATTGAGCGCGCTATGCGCCAACACCCTGACGATTACCGCGTCTATTACTACGCCGCTTACCTTGACGCGGAAGCGGGCAACCTCGGTTCAGCCGTCAATTACGCGGAGAAATCCCTCTTCTACAAACCCAATTTCCCAGACGCCCGTTCTCTGCTTGCCAATTTGCGCTATAGAACCGGACAGTTTACCGAAGCGGGCGTACTGGCGGACGAAGCTATCGCTTTCAATCAAAAGGACATAAACGCATGGTATCTCAAAGGTATGGCTTTGCAGGCGTCAGGCAGACTAGCGGACGCAAGAACCGTATTCGCCAGCGCCTTGGCTATTGATCCGAACGATGAATTCATCCGTATCGCTCTGGAAAGCCGTATCATAAAAGACACGAACCTCGAAGATCCGTTACGCGCGCAGTGGGCGTCTTTTCATTTTGATCGCGCTCGCGCTTACAAAAAGCAAAATTTTTCCGACCAAGCGCTTTTTGAATACCGCAGAGGTTTGAGAATCAATCCCTACGCGAAAGATCGCAAGGAATACGCCGAGATTCTCAAGCTACAAGGCTATCCTTCGCGTTACACGGAGGAATTGCGGTTCATGCAGGAGCTCGGTATTGCGGACAAAAGCGTGAACGACGCCGTCGAAGCTTACGATTCGCTTCTCAAGGACGCGCTTTTCAAGCAATGGGGGATAGATCCAGCGGTCAGTGTGAAAAAACACTGGAATATAGCGGTTTTTTCTGTGATTTCTCAGTCGAGCGTCTTTCACGCAGATGCGGGAGCGCTCGCCGCTTCTTATATCAAAGACGTTCTGGTTCACGACCGAAACATCGCGCCGCTGGACTTGGAGTTGAGGCAAGCGTCCTTCTCCCAGGCTTTCCGCGAAGCGCGCGTCGCGGGCGCGGATTATTTTCTGATCGTGTCGGTAAGCGAGAATCAGCGGGATCTTTCTGTGAAGGGCGAGCTTTTCACGGCGCGCACAGGCGCGTCAGTGGGCGTTTTTTCAGCCTATCGTACAGGCGCAGACAGGCTACGCAACGCATCTGTCGGGCTTGTGGACCGTTTGAGCGTATCCCTGCCGTTGCGCGCCGAGTTGTTGCAATACAAGCAGGGGCAGGGACTCATTGATAAGGGTAAAGTGGACAGAGTTAAGCCTGATATGACGTTTGACGTGGTACAGAAAGGACGTATCGCCGTCAGGAACGATGAGGTCGGAGCGCTTTACTTGGGCGACGACGTCGTGGGTAAGCTGACTATCAACACGGTCGACGAAGAGGTCGCTGCTGGTACTATCGCCAGAAACGGCTTTTTCGACCGTATCGCCGTGGGAGATGAAATATTCCTTCATCCGGAAAAGCCCGCGTCTACAGCAGACGAAACGCTCGCTGACCCGGAACTGCGGTCCTTGTTGCGGAACCTACGGTAAGAGGCTGTAATCAAATCCGTCTTCCTTGGGGGAGGACAGACCTATAGTGAATAAAGCGTGGACTCCGCCTACAAGACGGGGACGGCGGGTATAGCGAACCCCGCGCATTGAGAAGTTGTTTAAAGATATGAAAAATGACGTCAGAACCGCTTTAATGGAAGGTTTCAGCCGTCCTATTCGGGACCCGCTGTGGGGACATATCTACCTTACTCCGCAATTGGAAGATATTGTCAAGTCGCTACCGTTTACGCGGTTACATCGCATCTTGCAATTAGGACCTGTGTCCATCGTATATCCTGGAGCGACGCATACCCGCGCGGGACACTCAATCGGAGTGTTTCATTTGGCTCATAGGCTTATACAGACGCTCGCGGAGCGCGGCGCGGATACATGGCTTACAGGGGTCGGCGTTCGTTCTTTTCTTGCGGCGAGCCTCCTCCACGACATTGGTCATTTCCCTTACACCCATTCTCTCAAGGAATTACCCCTTGCGGCGCATGAAGAGCTTACCGGCAAGGCGATTCTGGTTGATCCGCTGAAAAGCCTCGTGGGAAAAAGCGGCGCGGACCCGACTATGACCGCGGCTATCGTTGATATGAACTTTAAAACTACGGATGCCGAGACTCGCTTTTACCGTAGACTGCTTTCCGGGGCGCTCGACCCGGACAAGCTCGACTATCTGAATCGGGACGCGCGCTACGCAGGCGTCCCTTATGGCGCTCAAGACGTTGATTTTATCCTATCGCGGCTCGAACCTCACGTAGAACGAGGCGTGGATATCGACTCCAAGGGGATTCCCAGTGTGGAATCCCTTCTTTTCTCAAAATATCTTATGTATAGGACCGTTTACTGGCATCGGGATGTGCGTTCCGCAACTTGTATGGTCAAGAAAGCGCTCATTGTCGGACTCGAAAAGGGCGTCATCGCCAAAGAAGAACTTTACGACTTGGATGATCAAGGGCTTTTCGCCCTGATGTCGAGTCGTTCCCGCGTTCTACCGACTCTATCGCTCGGAGAGTATGTCAGAAACGGGCGGACTTACGAAGCCATAGCCGAATTCTCGTTTGACGAGACAGAGCCTTGCGTCGAGCTTCTCGATCTCAACAAGCGTTCTCTGATAGAAGAGAAACTGGCGGAAAAAATCTCCAAACAGACTAAAACGTCCTTTGCGAGAGACGACGTGATAATTGATGTTCCAGAAGTAGTCTCTTTTGAGACTGGTTTGTTCGTGATAGACGAGGACCATGTTTTTTCGGAAAGCTCGGCGCTTTTCAAAGGAGAAATGCTGGGAGCGTTTAGAAAAATCTTAAGAACAGCGCGCGTGTTTGCCGCAAAAAAGTACGATTTTTGTTCTAGCCCCTTGCAATTTGGTAAAAACCTGATATACTCTCTATTATAGTTTTAATACTTTAAAAGCAAAGAATACAGAGGAGTTAACCTATGGAACTTCACAATACAAATGAAGATATCGTCATTTCTGAAGTAACAAATATTTTTAATTCTTTAGAGAGAAAGGAAAATCCGGAAAATATTTGCACATGCGCGCAATGCCGTATGGACACGGTTTGTTATGTACTTAACCGCATTAAACCGCATTACATTGTCTCCAACCGAGGCGTTGTCAGAGTGGAGCAGGAAGGTATAGAAGAACAGCAGAAAAAGGCGGATATTATCACCATAATCCACGCGGGTATCAAGCAGATAAACAAGAATCGCCGTGTGTCCTCTCATGGTTTTTATACGAGCGGTTCGACTAATATGAATAAACCGGTATTCAATATACCCACTATTATAGGGTATCTTTTTAACGGGGTAAATTTTACGCCGATGAAAGATATAGAAATTGAACTGCGCCGTAACGGAGACCTCGTTACCATGATTGACAGCAACTGGCAAAACCCCTATCAGATTTTGTCCCACGGAGAAGGAATGTTCACTTTTTGGCCCGCGCCGATTCAGGCTGAAAGTATTGATATATGTAGGGATTTTGAATTTTCAGTCAAAGTCAAAACACCCGGTTTTGAAGAACTAAACCATCTTTTCAAGATTTCGGTGGTAAGCGAAATACGAAACATCAGCGCTTTCTCAAGGGATAGAAGGTTCAAACTTCCCGATCTCTACCTTTTTCCGCCGGATAAGAACGATTTCCAGTAATGAGTATGAAGGTATGCGGCGGTGAATCGTATATTTGCCTATAGCGAATTCAATTTTTATGAATCATTTGTCTAATCATACCTTTGTGAAAACCGTTCTTTCATAGTAGCGCTTTGTACAGCATGAGCAAAACAATTTTCGCGGGATGTAGCCTAGAGGCTAAGGCGTCTGCTTTGGGAGCAGAAGATCGGCGGTTCGAATCCGCCCATCCCGATTATGCCGCAAAATGTATATACCGCCGACATAGATACGCCGCTGGGAGCAATGCGGGCTTTCGTCGTTGACGATGCGTTGATAGGGTTGTGGTTCGCGGACCGTTGTCCTTTCCCCGTAGAATATGGAACGTCCGCGCCTGTCCCCCCTCTTTTTTCAAACGTCCATGAATGGTTGGACGTTTATTTCGCGGGACAAGCGCCGTCTGTTCCGCTTCCTTCCAAGACAAACGGCACGCGATTTCAGGAAACGGTGTGGGCTTTATTGAAAAAGATACCTTATGGTAAAACGATTTCTTACGGCGAACTTGCCAAAGAAACGGCCGTTTGTATGGGCGTTTCGCGTATGTCCGCGCAGGCGGTTGGCGGGGCAGTGGGACGCAACCCTCTCTCTATCGTCATACCGTGCCACCGCGTCGTCGGCAAAAACGGCGGACTCACCGGCTACGGCGGCGGTCTGGAAAGAAAAAGTTTCTTGCTCCGATTAGAAAAATGCGCGGGCGTCGCTTTTATTTAGTCGCCGTCCGCGACACTTCAACCGGATTATTCGTCCTTTGGTTTCAGTACCGCGAGGAAGGCGCTTTGCGGCAGTTCCACGTCGCCTACCATACGCATACGTTTCTTGCCTTCTTTCTGTTTTTCAAGCAGTTTGCGTTTGCGGGTAATATCCCCGCCGTAACACTTGGCGAGCACGTCCTTGCGGAGCGGGTTAACCGTCTCTCTTGCGATAATTTGACCGCCTATGGCGCCTTGTATGGGGATTTTGAACTGTTGACGAGGAATCTCATCCCGCAGGCGTTCGCACACCACGCGGGCGCGCTCATAGGCGCCGCCCTTGAACACGAGCTGGGACAGGGCGTCGACTGGCTTGCCGTTAAGGAGAACGTCAAGCTTTGCCAGCTCTGTGGGCTTATAATCCGCGACGTTGTAATCAAAGGACGCGTAACCTCGGCTTATGCTCTTGAGTCGGTCGTGAAAGTCAAAAAGCGCTTCGGCGAGCGGCATATCAAACGTCAATTCCACCCGTTTTTCGTCCATGTAGCTCATGTTGGTTTGAATTCCGCGTTTGTCTATGCAAAGCGTTATGACGGCGCCCAAAAAGGTTGCGGGCGTGATGATAGACGCTCGGATATAGGGTTCTTCCGCTCTCTCCACCCGCCCTTCTTCAGGATAATCCATCGGGTTGTCAATGAGAAGCGTTTCGCCGCTGTGCAGATGCATCTTGTATTTGACGGACGGCGCGGTAAAAATCACGGACTGGTTGAATTCGCGCTCTAGACGTTCTTCAATCACTTCTAAGTGTAACATTCCCAGAAACCCGCACCGAAAACCGAAGCCGAGCGCGGCGGACGAGTCTTTCTCGTAGACAAGAGAAGCGTCGTTCAATTTAAGCTTTTCAAGGCTTGTTTTTAATTCCTCATAGTCGTTACTGTCGACTGGGTAGATAGACGAAAACACGACGGGCTTGACGTCGCGGAATCCGGGCAGAGGTTTTGTACAAGGCGCGTCCGCGCAAGTAACGGTATCGCCGACGTGTACGTCGCTTACGGTTTTCACGCCGGCAAGAAAGTACCCTACGTCTCCTGCTGACAATTCGTCCGTTTCAACAAGCGCGAGTTTGAACACGCCTACGGTTTCCACTCCATAAACCGCGCCATTGGACATGAATTGCGCCTTCACGCCCGGCTTTATACGTCCTTCAAACACGCGTATATGCACCACCACACCGCGGTAAGGGTCGTAGTGGCAGTCAAAGATAAGGGCTTGGAGCGATGCGTCCGAGTCTCCTTGAGGCGGCGGAATCCTGCTGACGACAGCTTCGAAGAGCGCCTCGACGCCCGTACCTTGGCGGGCTGAAACCAAGAGCGCGGTATCCGAATCGAGTCCCAAATCCTTATCAATCTGCTGCTTTGTGGAAAGAACGTCCGCGGCTTGCATATCAATTTTGTTAATGACCGGGATAATCTCAAGGTCGTGTTCGAGAGCGAGATACATATTCGAGAGCGTTTGCGCTTGTACGCCTTGAGTTGCGTCAATGAGGAGAAGCGCGCCTTCGCACGCGCTTATGGCTCTGCTCACCTCGTAGGTGAAGTCGACATGTCCGGGCGTGTCCACGAGGTTGAGTTCGTAGACCGCGCCGTCTTCGGCTGTGTAGGGTATAGTAACGGCTTGGCTTTTTATGGTGATGCCTCGCTCCCGTTCAATATCCATGTTGTCAAGTATCTGGTCTTGAAAGTTGCGGTCTTCGACAAGGCGTCCCTTCTGTATGAGGCGGTCGGCAAGGGTTGACTTGCCATGGTCTATATGCGCTATGATACAAAAATTACGGATAAATTGCGTTCTCATTGCGCGTAGCATAACATAAAAAGCGGACGAAGACAAGAGGGATAACAGATAAGAGATAAATCCTCCTCTTTATCTCTCTCTATTCCAGAGCGCATATATAATATCACACCTTTTTATCATTTTCAAGTATTTTGAAGAATTTCGGAAAGGCGGTTTAGCGAGGAGGGTACAGTCAAATATGCAAACATCTATCGTTTTTTCTCCATATATACGCTTGACAAAATTTATTCTATATGATAAATTATACATATTATTTTTCAGGCCATCTTAGCTCAGCTGGTAGAGCGCTTGACTTGTAATCATGAGGTCTCCGGTTCAATTCCGGGAGATGGCTTGTCGTGTAAGAATAGAACGGCAAATGGGGAGTTTCCCGAGCGGTCAAAGGGGGCAGACTGTAAATCTGTTGGCTCAGCCTTCGTAGGTTCGAATCCTTCACTCCCCAAATAATCCGACGCTTTAGCGGTTGGAGACGCTTACGCGGCGGCCAGCCTGCAACAGCCGTGAGGACGGCCTTTCCCCATGCGAAAGGCCGCCGCCGTCCCTAAGTATGGCGGCGCACAGTTCCGGCTCGGTAATCACCAGGCTCTGGAGGTCGCGTACACCCCTGTCGAAGAGCGGCGGCGCCAGCGGAACGCTGGGGCCGGCAAGTATGAATACGGCGGCGCGGGACAGTTCCAACAGCCGCGGCAGCGTCTTGTTCGTAAAGGTAACGCCCGTAGCAAACACAAAATCCGACTCGGGCAGCAGGAATTCTGCCGCCGAATCGGGGTAATCGCCCGGTCCCGGCCTTCTTTCAAGGATAGAAAGCTCGCAAACGCCGCCCAATGTCTGTTCCAGGTTGAAAAAATGTCCTATCACCGCCACTTTTTTTCCGGCGGCGCGGCTTTTCCATGCGCTAAAAGCCTCCGTGTCCCCGCGTTCAAGGGCGTCAGCGACGAGCGGACGTTCCGGCGAGTTCCAGTAGGCGTTGATTGCCGCCATTCCAAGAGTCGCTTCGGCAAAATTCCAAGACTTTGCCGCCGCCGCCAGTTCCCGCAACGCGATTCCGGCGTAAGCCGTCCCGTCCGCAACCCTCTCGTTCGCAACCCTGCCAAGCATCGGCGGACGTGTACTGTCATGCAGTGTCATCGCAAGCCCCACGCCGTTCCCCGAACGTACCATCGTCCAATACTCACCGACAAAGGCATCGTCCACACGCAGCTCCGGCGCAATACCGTCAATCAGCGCGTCATACACTTCCCACATAGTCTAATGATGCCACAAAACAAAACGCCTGTCGAGGCTGCCGATGCCCTGCGGAGTACCGATCAGCGATTCAAAGTATCAAGAATCCATGCTAAAAGGGGTAATGGCAACCGTAATTATGTGAAAAGGAGGACTCCGCTAGTTCTACCCCTGATTCGCATTGTTAAACTATAGCTATCAATTACACCATTTTTTTTTGTATACTAGCGTATATTGCTGGTCCAAGGAGTGAATAATGTTTCGGGTAAAAACTTTGTTTGTTTTTCTGTTTGCGCTCGTCCTTGGGGCGTCCCTTTGGGGGGGAGGTAAACGCTCCGTCGTCCAGGCCAAGCCCCGGCTGGCGATACTGCCCTTTACGGGGCCGGTGCCGGAGGACGCGGAGACTATCGCGGAGTTCTTTTCTTTCGAGGAGGAGATTAACCGCGTCTTTACGCCGGTTCCCAGGACACGGGCCGTGGAAAATCTGATGAAGGAACAGCAGTTCCAGCGGTCGGGGCTGACCGACTCGGACACCATCGCGGAGCTGGGGAAGCAGCTTAACGCGGACTACGTGCTGGCCGGGCACATCGCGACACTGGGGACAAAGAAAATGCTCCTGATCACCATTGTCAACGTGGGTGAGCTACAGCAGATAGCGGGGGATTATCGGGAGTACCTGCGGATAGAGGAGACCGTGGACATGCTGCCCGACATGGCCATGCGGATAGGGGAGGCGGCGCGGCGGGACACGGCGCGGAAGGGCCTGCCGAGGCTGGCGGTGCTGCCTTTTAACGTGCTTTCGAGCGGAATGAACCAGGGGGACGCGGAACTGCTGGCCCAGATACTGGCCACGGAGCTGGCGAATTCGGGGAAGTACGCGGTGTTTCCCCGTACCAAGGCGATAGAGAAGGTGATGGAAGAGCATCACATAGAGCGGAGCGGGATGACGGATCCGGAGAGCATCCGTGTGATAGGGGAGGCGGTGAACGCGCAGTACGTGCTGTCGGCGAATGTGCGGAAGCTGGGGACGGACAACTACTTTTCGGCGTCGATACTGCACATAGTGGAAGCGAGCCAGGGGCAGGGGTCGCGGGAGAAGTACCGTGACGTGAGCGAAGGGATAACGATAATGCCCAAGATGGCGCTGGCGCTTACCGGTGGGGCGGCGCCCGAGGCGGAGGCGGCGCCCGCTCCCGTAACCCCCGCTCCCCGGCCTGCCTCCGCTCCCCGGGCCGCTCCCGCTCCCGTAACACCTCCCCCTGCGGCCCGCCCCCAGGAGCGCCCCGTGCCGGACAGCTTTGTCCGCATCAACGGAGGAACCTTTACTATGGGCAGTCCCGCCTCAGAAGCGGAGAGAGACGTAGGTCTGGGCGGCGGCGTCCCGGAGTTCGTAAATGACGCGTACATCAACGCTTCCGAGGACGTACTGATAGGCATCGGTACCTACAAAATTGGCGCCGACGCGTCAAGAGTGTCGATCGGCATAACCTTTGCGCAGACCAGGGCGCGGATGGATATTGTCCGTCAGCTTCAGTCTATCATCAAGAACATGATCACTGATTACACCGCCACCAGCGGGCTGAATCCCGACGCCTCCCTGTCTTTCCAGGAAAGCGTTACCCAAGCTCTCGCAAAAGCCGACCTTAAAGGCGCGAGGGTTGTTAAACAGCAGACCGATTCCAACGGCCTGCTCTGGGTCGTAATGGAATACGGCAAGTCGGCTGCGGCCAATGATTATTCAGCCGCTACCTTCGCCGCGAAACTCGCGGTTCCCGCAGCCGCCACCTTCGACGCGATAGCCCGTATGGAAAATGCCTTTGACAAGGCCGCCGGCGGCGGCCCGATCCCGGTGAGCGACTGAGGCGGAGTGGAAATACGCCTGCCGTGCGGAGAGCAGGACGGCCTATAGCACGGGGACCGGTATTACCACTTCCCAGGCGAGGTATGGCGGAAGCGGTACAACTGCTGTGGGGAGCTTTGCCCCCAACGCGTGGGGTCTGTACGATATGCACGGGAACGTGTGGGAATGGTGCTGGGACTGGTATGGGGATTACAGTTCCGAGAGCCAGACGGATCCAGCGGGCGCGTCATCGGGGTCTTCCCGCGTGTTTCGCGGCGGGGGTTGGGACTCTGCCGTTCAGCGCATCCGTTCCGCCTACCGGGGCCTCCGCACTCCGTCCTATCGGGACAATAACCTGGGCTTCCGCGTCCTCTGCCCCGGGATTAAGTGCGGGTTGTGGGGTGTGGGGTGTGGGGTGTGGGGTGGCCGCCGACAGGCGGTTGCGAGCGTCCGGGCGAGGGAGCTGGTAAGTGAGTGATGGCGGGCGGGCGAGTCGGCCTTGCGGTCGGGGTTTGTGAGTGAGTGAGGCGGGAGGGCTTGCTAGTCGGCCTTGCGAACTGGCTGGTAAGTGAGGGCTTGGCGAGAGGGCTTGGGAATAGGGATAAGGGATTGGCGTTTTTGTGTGTATCGTTTAATGTGGAAGACTATTATGGCAATCGTTAGTTATACATTAGAAAACCTGCCCCAAATAAGTCAAGAAGACTGGGATAGAGATGACGCGATTAAAGACGAGGATATCGACTTTTCGGACAAGCGGGAATGAGGCGTGTACCACATTCTGGAGGAATGGGTAAAATCATGATGAAAGAAAAGTACAATGCCGCCGTCTTGGGCTGCGCCAGCATCGCGACGCGCTCGCTGATACCCGAATTCTTCGCATCGGCGCGTTTCAGCCTTGCCGCCATCGC
>JAIRKH010000090.1 GCA_031260245.1 Treponema sp.
GGCGCCATACCCGTTCCCTTCCCGAACACGGAAGTCAAGCCCTCCAGCCCCGATGATACTGCCCCAAGCGGGAAAGTAGGACGCCGCCAGGCTTCCCCACCTTATTCAATCAAATCGTATAATATTCCCATATTACTAGTATGAACTTTTCACATATACTCACGTTCATGCGGGAGTTGCTTTTCCCCGCCGGTTGCGCTGTTTGCAACAAAACACTTCTCGACGCGGAAGATGCATGGTTCGGTATTTGCGAGGACTGTAGGGAGACTTTGACCATAGATAAGGACCCGCGTTGTGAGATATGCGGCCGCCCACTCATCTCAGAAATAAAACTCTGTCTCCAATGTAGAAGTCACGAGACGCATCATTTTGACAGACTTATCGCTCTATACCCTTATACGGATAAATACAGGAAACTACTCATGGCATTCAAATTTGATAAGAGAGTCTGCGTCGGCAATTTTCTGGCAGAAAAGTTGCTTGAAGGACTCGCTCTTCTCCCGGGAGAAATATCTGAAATTCCAGTCTTGACGCCGGTACCGCCGCGCCCCGGAAAAATTAAACACACGGGATTCGATCAAATTGAATGTCTGGCGCGAAAGTTGCAAAAAGTAAAAAGCGTCAGTATTGAAAGACTCCTTGAACGTTTGCCGTCAAAAACACAGAAAGAACTTGGCGGCAAAGAACGTCTTGCCAATCTTTTGAACCGTATAAAGTGCCGCAGGCCGCCGCCAAAAGAAGTCGTCTTGATTGACGATGTGATTACCACAGGCGCCACGATGGATGTATGCGCCATAGCGCTCAAGAACGCTGGAGCAGAGCGCGTATACGGCGTCTGCCTGTTCTATGACTAATCCTACTCACAGCCGCGCATCTCAAGAGCGGCCGCGATTTCCACAGCCGATTCTATCATAAGCTCTACGACAAGGGGCGTTACAGCAAATAGTTTATAGACCCCGCTTCTGCCGGCCCGTGCCTTGTATGCGAGTTCCGCCGTCTCCCATTTTTCGAAAAAACGCGGCAAAAATCCGAGCATTAGTGTCAAGTACAGGCTGAATCGCCGAAACCAGAGTAAGGGAACGCTATCGAGCGCATTTTTCAACTGTATCATCGTAGTGATGATAAAAAACAGTCTCGCGCCTGTGAATGAAACCAATAAGCCCAGTCCGAATGCAAGACCGCTTAAAAAGCCGCTTGCGCTCCAGCCCAAAGGAGCGCGGGTGAACGAGCGGGAAAGTATGGTGAGTGTGGACAAAAAGACAATGCCCGTACATCCCCTGAAAAGTTCTCCAATACGAACATGGGCGGTAAAAGCCGCTCTCAAGACAATCGCCGCAGAAAAGACAAAACCCCATGGAAAAACAACGAAAGAGATCGTCGATACGCCGACGAATCCCAGAAACTTTACTATCGGGGACAGTCGATGAAGAGGAGAGTCGCCGTACTGGTAGGAAAATAAAGTTACAGCCATGTGCAGTCCGCAATAGTTGCATAAGATGAGCGGGGATCTCGCACGCCCCAGTTTGGGTTGAGCTTGTCAAGTACATCCGTGGGTTTGCCGTCGTCGCGGACGCCGCCCTGTCCGAGTATGACGAGTCTGTCTGCAAAGGCGAGGATTTTTTCGAGTTCGTGAGTCAGAATTACTAGCGTTTTGCCTTGCGCCTTCATTTGAGAGACGACTTCGAGAGTTTGGCGAACACCCTGCCAGTCGAGGTTAGTGAAAGGCTCGTCCATGACGAGCGCTTCGCAACCCATAGCCAGAACGCCGGCGACTGCAAGCCGCCGTTTTTCGCCGCCTGACAGACGGCGCGGAGAATATTCGCGTTTTTCCGCCAGTCCCATTGCTGAAAGAGCCGCGTCCGTCCGTTTTTGGACTTCTTCTTTTGGAAGGCGCAAGTTTTTTGGACCGAAGGCGATATCTTCAGCTACGGTTTCTCCTAGAATTTGATTATCCGCTTCTTGAAAGACCATACCCACGGAGCCGCGTCTTATCCTGCTGATAGGCGTTCCTCGGAACAGGATTTCCCCAGCGTCCGGCTCCATAAGCCCGCACGCCATCCGCATGAGCACGGTTTTCCCAGAGCCGTTCGCGCCGGCGAGCACAAGACACTCGCCTTCAAATACATCGAGGTTTACACTTTTGATCACAACCCCTTTGTCTGGGAATTTCTTTAAGACATTACACAGGGAAAGTATTTTTTCCATAGAGATGGCCGTTTACAGATGGTTAGCGATGAGCCGCCGCAGTCGGGGCGCGATCACGACTGCGGCCGCGCATTTTATGGAATCCCCGATAAGGAAAGGGAAGAATCCAGTGATGAAGGCTTCAGACCACCGTGTGTATGACAAAACGATTCTGAGTTGAACGACGCCCGGTATATAAACCACGAGCAGTCCTAATACACCCGCGATAATGATACGCCGTAGTGGAGTTCGGGATTCCATGCGAGGCGTTCCAGCGATGAATCCCGCTGTAACCGCGGATAAGAAGTAACCGTAGAGGTATCCGCCGGATGGTGAAAGAAAGTGGACGAAGCCGCCTGACGCTCCTGAAAACACGGGCGCGCCTATCGCTCCCGCCGCAAGGTAAAGCAGAACTGCTCCACCCCCTAAAAACGGTCCCATCAGAAGACCCGACAGCATTGCAAACATATTTTGTAAAACAAAAGGCACTGGTCCCAGAGGTACAGCGATAAACGTTCCCGCCGCGGTCAATGCCGCAAACAGGGCAACCAACGATATATGCACAAGTCTTTTTCGTTTCGTCAATATTTTCTCCTTGTTTGAACGACTTCCGACAAGCGAGTTTAGTAAACTAGTCTAACTCCGACTAGACGGCTCCGCCTGACTCTGTATTGACGCAGGGTTAGGGGGGGCGCGCTTTCCACAACGCGGTCGGCTGATATACCTACCGCCACGCCCTCCCTACGCGGGAGACCCGCTACCCCCCAGCTTGCGGCTCGCCGAAGACGAGCCGCCGTTATCCGTCCGCCTTTGACGGCGATCCTTACCATTGCTTGGGATCGAACCCTTCGGGCGGCGGAATGAGATGGACCGACTCGCCCGTGAGTTCAAGTACGAAAAAACCGCACGCATAAGCGTAACTCTTTACGTCCGGATCAACCACGCCCCCGGCCATCGCTCCCAGGAGCTGTTTGTTATTAACCAGTTCAGGCGGATATTGCCGTATGAGTTGCATCCGTTTCAGATGCGCGTCGATGTCCTGCATCCTATCGAGTTCGCGTTTCACTTCAACCGCCATACACATCGTTGTATTGACAAGCAATATATCAATATCTGTTAATACATTTTTTCCGTTATAAACGGGAATACGCTGGTACGCGCGGCTAAGGTCGTACTGGGGAAATTTCTCCCACAGACAGGCGGCGATAAGCGTCTCGACCAGTTCTCCAACGGACCTGTTCAAGCCCCCGACGTTGGCGCTTACCCGCTCGACAGTTCGCTCGAGCCGATCCAGATGTTCAGCCGTTTCGGCCTGCTTCCGCCCGATTTTTTTCATTTGTTCGGCGAATTGTTTCCTTTGCTCTGCCGCTTGCTCTGCCGCTTGTTCGGCCGCTTCGGCCTGCCTGCGTCCGACCTCCTGCAAGGTCGCCCAGACCTTTTCAAAGCTCAGGCTCTTGCCCCACTCGGCGGCCTGTTCTGCCGTCATTTCCTGCATAATAGTACCCTCCGTCGCTATGGATTATACCGGAATCTAACCGTTATGTATAGCCGCTTCGGCCTGCCTGCGTCCAACCTCTTGCGTTGTAACCGCATTCGGCTATGCCTTTTCCACAAACGCCCGCGTCAGGCATTCGACGATAGGTGTCAGACACCCCGACCTTACGCCCATTGTGTCTGACACCATTGTTGACACCGCGCCCACAGCTCTTTCGACACGCTTGTGTCTGGTACCCCCCCCCCCCCGCCGTTCGCGGGCTTCAGGGATTCGCGCGCCGCGCGCTTTGCCGAATCGACGAGGCGTATGGCGGAGGCAGGCGCGGCGAGGGAACTGATGTAATTCCATTCGTCTTGGTTGGCAAATTTTTCGGAAACGGTACTCCAAGCGCGATAGCTAGGCCCATTAGGTATCGTATCCCCGCCAACCGTCAAACCATTTGTGCCATTTTTAGCAGCCATTTCCCAAAAATATTATCACTAAACGTTTCTTTATGCAACACCTTCATACCGGTGTCAGACACTCGCGTGGGCAATGGTGTCAGACACTCATATTGTCCGGTGTCAGACACCTCGCTTATCGCGACCGCGCCGCCCTCGTCGGCGCTCATATCGGTGTCTGACACTCGTCGCCGATGACAGGCTCGTCTATTAAGTCGGATTGCCGATGCAGGCGATGGTATAAACTCCCAAACGCCCACTCCGCAGCCCGCTCTACAAGCCCTGCCTTCACAGGGTTCTCCTCTATGTAGTTCCGCGTCCGCAGAAAGTCCTCTATCCCCCCGATTATTCGCGAGTAGAACCGTTCTCCCCATACGTGCCCCTTCCGATCGTGCGCTTTGTTCCACGCCTTCGCGAAATTACACTTTATCCACTGCATTATCTCAGACAGATTGGCGTCCTTGCCGGGCTTTATCAAAAAATGGATATGATTTCCCATGATACAGAAATCCCATAACTGGAAATGGAACTTCCGCTTGGCTTTCTTGACGAATGAGAGGAATAATAGCTTGAACAGAGAGTCAAGCAGGCACATGTCGTCGTGGTCTATTTTCGACGTAACGTGGTACGTCGCTCCGTAGAGGAGTATTCGTAAAGGTCTCATACTTGGTAATATGGGGTTGTTATGAGAATTGCTTTGGTGTCAGACACCGACTTGCAAGCACGCGCAGGCTCCGCCTATGCGTCAATTACTCTATGGCGACGACGGCGACCGCGTAATCTTTTTCGTGGGAGAGCGACAGATGCGCCTGTTTTGCGCCGCTCGTCTCAAGAGCGGCTTTCGCCGCGCCGCGTAGAATCAATTCTGGTTTGCCGTTCTCGTTGTTTTTTACATAGACGTCTTTCAAAGAAAGACCCGCGAGTCCTGTTCCGAGCGCCTTGCCGAAAGCCTCCTTCGCGGCGAACCGCGCCGCAAGAGACTGCGTTTTTCCTGCGCCCCGCGACAAAACGACCGCTAACTCCTCCGCGTGAAAAAATCGTTCCAAAAGCAACGGTTTTTCGAGCCAGCGCTTGAACCTCTCAACCCGAACAACGTCAACCCCTATTCCCAGCATACTATTCTTCTTGGGTTGAGACGCGTACCGAGACGGTTGGAGGGGTTAATTCTACGATGTTAAATTCGGGTGGGACTGTGGCGACGACGGGTAACTCGTAGACGCCTGGGTCGGGGAGGTTGGAGCAATCCACGCTTAAGATTGTGGAGTTGAGCAATAGGAGGGACGCCGCATAATCATCAAGCGCCTGCTGTTTACCCAAAAGGGTAATACTTCCGATTTTGACGTTTAATTCCGTGGTTTGCGCGGCGTCCAAGCCTTTCACGGCGATGGGCAAGCGGTCGAGAACTTTTTGGGATATGATGGGTTGGATGAAGCATTTATATTCCGCGGAGCCGTTTCCGCGGAATATGACGAGCGGTTCGTCGTTTAGGATATTTACCACGACGGAGAAGTCTTCGTCTCTGCCGTTGAGGTCGATATCTTCGGTGAGGAGTTCAGTGATATTCGCGACCACGTCAGAGGGTCCGTCGATTACCACTTGGTTTGGCGTGAGCGTTGAGGACGCGACTTTGAAGCCGTTTTTGGGTACGCCTTTGACGTTGGCTATGAGAGGCGCGTATTTGCTCGCCTTATAGTCTATGGACAGGGCTATTTCCAGGGGGTCTACGGTTATTTCCAGAGGGTCTACGCCTATAGCCGTGCCTCTCTTGCGGATTTGCACAGGCAGACGATAAAAACCCTTGCCCTTGTCCTTCATATCAATAAACGCCTCAATGTCGTTCTCCAGAATCGGGTAGATACTGTTCGTTTCTCCCCGCATACTTATGCGGATATTATGTTCATAGAGGCTTGACGGCGTATAGCTTCCATCTATTTCCACCTGCAAAGGCACAGAAAAGAAACGCTCCGACATGGTGCTTGTTCGATGAAACACGAAAAGCACTATGGCGAACGCGATAGAAAGCGCCTTCGCGGACCAGTTGTCCGTTATTTTTAATAAAAGTTTTCTGTAGTCCATGTTTTGTTTATTATATACATAACACGCGATTTTGTCAATCTGTGTCTATACGTTAGGGCGCCTCCCCCGCTACGCGGGTAAGCGGATTACCAGTCGGGATTTGGAATTTTTATATTAGGCGTTTATCTACTTGATTATTTTTTTTAATATGATATAATATTTAAAATTTTTAATGACGATGCGGAAAATATGATGGTCCAAACAAGACAAGTTCGGAGGAAGTAGAGACGTTGCGCTTCCTGATTATCGTACTTTCCGCGCCGACTCCAATTTATTTTTAACCATTCGGAGGGTTTATGCGTAAGTTGGCGCTTATTCTGATAAACTTTATCGCGGTCGCGACTTTCATACGGACGTTTGATAAAAAGGTTGTTGTTTCCGCTGATGACATGGTGAAACCGCCTGTTGTTGCTAGTAACGATAAATGACAAGAGAATCCATTATTCCTCCACGAAACATTTCCTTTGAAGCTGTTTTAGACGAAACGTGCGAACGTTTATTGGGGAAAAGGATACATTATTCCATTTCGCGACTTGCACAATTGGAAACCGCGTTGGAATCAATGGAAAAGGAACTCGAAAGGTTTCTGGAAGATTTCAAACATGAAAAGTAAGCTGTTTTTTTTCTGTTTTTTAGCTTTTCCTTTATCTGCTGAAGTATCTTTTAGCGGACTCAATCTGTCTAACGACAGTCGCCTTCTCTTTCAAGCCCAGTATTCGGGCGTGGGAAATTCCAATCAGGACGCGCTCTTTCTGTCGCGTCTGACCGACTTGGTTCTGCGGCAACTCACCATGTTTCCCGAAGAGATGGTTTCCCTCGAGAATGGGAGCGTCATTCAGATACAGAACGCTTTCGGTTGCGCGCGGATACCTGTTAGGGGCGGGTTACCCACTCTGGTGAACGGATTCGAGTCTTTTGTCGAAAACGTTTCGGCGTCTAAGGGGCGAATCGAGCCTGTCGCGGCGTCGAAGGACGGCAAATGGATAATACGTATCGAGCCGGTAAGCGCGGCTTACGGTAATCTGACGCTTATGAATGTTGATTCGGGCAAGCAAACCTTTATCTCTGACCATGTAGAACGCCCGGACAGGCGTTTCCCGGCGCTCTGGAGCCCGGATTCTCAAGTTTTCATCTATGAACGTGGAGGGAACCTCTACTATTACCCGGTCGGCGGTACGATTTCCCAAGACGAGCGTTATCGTCTCATAGGCGAGGGCGGCGTCGCTTCGGCGGCATGGGGGGAATCTGGCGATTTCTTCTATATAAAAGGCTCGACCGTCTACCGTGTGCGTGGTTCTGAAGTCTTTTTCCGTTCCATCTATCGTGATTTTCTCGAAATAGGCGTACCAATGGGAATTCTCCCTTTCCCCTTTGATAAGAATTTCGACGAATTTTATGTTTCCCCGGACTCCAATATGTTGTTGCTTTTCAAGGGCGGTAAGAATCTCTTCCTGTATCCGCTGGGCGCAAACGACGTCGATAGCCTGCCCTTCCTCCGCCTGCCCGAATCGTGTTTTAAAATCACGACGCTCTGGGCGCCCGATTCCATAACGGTTGTAGCGAATATCCGCAAACAGGGGGAGAAGGTCTCCGCGGCGTTTCGCCTGAACACCGCGGCTTATATATACGATGCTTTTACTCCTGTGACGCTTCCCGCGTTCCTGAACGCGGCGCTTTCGCCGGATGGAAAGAGGATTCTCTTCTGGGGCGAGAAAGGCGTTGTCCTTTTTGACAACATTAATATGCAGGTACTGCAAGAAGTGAGCGAAAATCAGACCTATTCCTGCGTGTGGCTGGGGAACGAGGAATTTGTCGTCGGGGACGCGAAGAAGATAGAGCGCGTTTCCGTCGGCAAAGACGGATTGGAACGCGGTCTCGTCTGCCTTGCATCCGCGGACGTCTTCGCTTTCGGGTCCCAGACGACTCCGACCGCCGATGGGAAAGAGCCTCCGTTGGACGGGTCCGCGATGATTTTGGCAAAAAATGAAGAAAAGTGGTTTGTAACTGACGGACGAGACGCATGGAATGAGATAGACGCGCCGTCTATTCGCGAGGTTTCTGTTGTGTCGGGACGTTACCGCGTTTACCTTGAAAAGCAGAACGGAGGCGACTTCGAGAACCTCCCTATGATACGGAACACAGCGACTGTGGGAACTCTGCCTCTTCTGCGAGTGAACAGAGTCGGCGGAGAGCCTCGACGGACCGAGAATCAGAAAACAGGGGGGAACGGGCGCGCGACGTCTCCCGCGCCGTTGAGTAAACCGTCTGTGGCGATTTGTTTTGATTTGTACGACGATAATACAGGTTTAAACGACACGCTTGCCGCTCTTGACGCCTTCGGGGTCAAAGCGACGTTTTTTTTGAACGGCGAATTCATGCGGCGGCATCCCCAAGCCGTCCATGATATAGCGGACGCGGGGCATGAAACCGCCTCTATGTTTTTCGCGGTTATCAACCTGTCGACATCCCGGTACCAGATAGACGCCGATTTTATATCACGCGGGCTCGCGCGGAACGAAGATGAGTTCTTCCAGATAACGGGGAAAGAACTACAACTCCTGTGGCACCCGCCTTTCTATGCCACGTCTTCTGACATTGAGGCAGCCGCGTCAAAGGCGGGTTACCTCTCCATAAGCCGAGACATCGATCCAATGGACTCCTTCTCCAATGACGACATAGCGCGCATGGGCGTCTTGCAGACGCCGGCGTCCGGTATGGTCGACCGCATCATGGAGACTAAGCGGGCAGGTTCTATTATCCCTATACGGCTTGGGCTTTTATCTGGCGGACGTAACGACTACCTGTTTAACCGCGTCAACGTCTTACTCGACGCCCTCATAAAAGAGGATTACTCTATCGGAACGGTGTCAGACGTCATCAAGCAGTAGTACGGTAAAATTATGATTCAGCTTTCAAAAATTTCTCTTGCCTTCGGGGACAGAGACGTCTTAAAAGACGCGAGTCTCGTTGTCGCGGCTGGGACGCGGGCCGCGCTCGTCGGCGCTAACGGCGTGGGTAAAACGACTCTGCTGAAAGTGATAGCCGACGTTATAGCGTCAGACTCCGGGGGAAAATCTATTCAGAAAGGATGCCGCGTCTCCTATCTTCCGCAAACAGGACTGGTTCACCGTGGAAACAGCCTCTACGACGAGACGGAAAAGGCGTTTTCGTCTATAAAGACGCTCATTTCAAGGATGGAAACACTAGCGTCCACCCTTGAAGGCGTGAAAAACGACGATGAAGGCGCGAGATTGCTCGAAGAATACCACGTATTATCGGAACTAGTAGAGAATTCTGGCTATAATATGCGAAAACAGAAGATTCAAACCGTATTGGAAGGACTCGGGTTCGCGCCGAAGGACAAAGACCGCTCGGTCGAGGAATTTTCCGGCGGCTGGCAGATGAGAATCGCCCTTGCAAAGACGCTTTTGGAAACGCCGGATGTTCTCTTGCTCGACGAACCGACCAATTATCTGGACATCGAGGCGCGGACCTGGCTTGAAAAATGGCTCGCGGACTTCCGCGGCGGTTATGTCCTCGTATGCCATGACCGCTTTTTCCTAGACGTAACCGTCAACGAGGTTTACGAGCTGTTTCAAGGGCGACTCAAGCGTTACGCGGGCAACTATACGGCTTACGAGGCGGTTCGCAGGGCTGAACTGGAGAGTCTCGTCAAACGCTACAACGAGCAACAGGAGGAAATCGCCAAATCCGAAGACCTGATTCGCCGCTTCCGTTACAAGGCGACAAAGGCGGCGATGGTTCAGGAGCGAATCAAGCGTCTTGAAAAAATGGAACGCATTGAAATCCCCGAATCGTTCAAGAAAATGAGAGTCCGATTCCCCAAGCCGCCCCATTGCGGTAAGACGGCGCTCGCGCTCGACGGTCTTGGAAAGCGTTACGGGACGCGGCGGGTCTTCGGCGGGCTTGACCTACTGCTCGACAGCGGAGAAAAACTGCTCGTCGTGGGACGGAACGGCGCGGGTAAAACGACTCTATTGCGGATTTTGGCAGGCAAGGATGCGGACTTTGAGGGGACCGTTACCTACGGCGCGGGGGTTGTCGCGGGCTATTTCTCGCAGGACGCGGCGGAAACCCTGGACGATTCGGACGGTGGAAGAAGCGTTCTCGAATATATGGAGAAAGACGCGCCAATTGCGCTTATACCGAAAATCCGCGATATGCTCGGCGCGTTTCTATTTCGCGGGAATGATATTGATAAGAACGTCGCCGTTTTGTCCGGCGGCGAAAAGAGCCGTCTCGCCTTGCTGAATATGCTCCTTAAGCCGATGAATCTCCTGATTCTCGATGAGCCGACTAATCATCTTGACCTTCAATCAAAGGATATTCTTATGGACGCGCTCAAGGCGTTTGCAGGCGCAGTGGTCTTCGTATCCCATGACCGCACCTTTATGGAGGGGCTTTCCACGAAAACGTTGGAGATTTCCGGTAAAGACGCGCCGTCCAGTACCCGTCTTTTTCACGGCGATTACGGCTATTACTTGGAAAAAATCGCCGCCGAAAACGCGGCGGAAACGGAAGAGACGCGACCGAAGATTGAAGACGCCGCAAAGAAGGGCGACGCCAGAGAACGGTTTTCGGCGGAAAAACAGAGGCAGTCCGAGGAGCGGCGTCGCCAACGGCGCGAGGGCGCCCTTTTGTCCGTCATTGACGCGCTTGAAAAGGAAAAGACGGCGCTTGAGGCGAAGTTGGCGGCGCCTGCGGTTTACGCCAACGGCGAAAAGGCGCGCGCGGTTCAGGCGCAAATCAACGAGCTTGCCGCGAAAATCGAGGAAAGAATCGCGGAATGGGAGACGGCGGCCTCTGATTAGAGTCTCAACTTTTTAATTTGAGGGCTTGATAAAATATATTCATAGAATTACGCCGTTATTTCCACCGGCGGCCGGAACCGAGTATGGAAGAATTTGAGACGGCCGCGAAAATAGAGACCGAGCTTACGTCCTTGCTGCGTATAGGCGAGGACGTAAGCAGCGTGGGCGTAGTCAATCCAGTACGCGGCGCGGACGGACAGGAATTCAGCCTTGACCCGGGCGGCGTTGACCCTGTACTTGGGATACGTTTGTTGCCTGAAGCCTACGACGCCTTGTTCGTCCGCCTCGACGCGCTTGAGGAGCGTCTGGGAAAGAGCCGCTATCTTTTCGTCGGCAATATCACCGACATTCGGCTTTACGTTACGTTGATTCAGTTTGATTACGCTTACTATAACGCGTTCCGCGTGAACCGCCAGCGCGCCCGCGACTTCCCGAATCTTTGGCGTTACACTCAAGCCCTCTACCAGATTCCATCCTTCGGAGAAAACACGCTTTTTGACCGCATCAAGCGGCGCTACCACGCCTAAAGGACCCGCGCCCGTAATTTGAATGGGAAACAATTCGCATAATCCATTGACCTTCAAAAAGCATTGCCGCAGTGGAATCTTTTGTATGATTGCCCTCCTCAAGAGACGCAAACGACGATTTTCGCCTTTTTAGATATGCCGAACAACCTCGAAACGTTCCATCGTATACGGCTCTGACGGGCGTATGCCTCCTTTTTGCAAGGCGATGGCTATCTGTTCTTCCACCGAGTCGACGGTGATGTTCTAGACTTATTATACTAAAAGCGGATATACTATACTGAAAACTTTATGAGGGGGAAGGTATGGTAGCAGTAGCATTAAAATGTCCGTTTTGCGGAAGTGAAGATGTCCGT
>JAIRKH010000091.1 GCA_031260245.1 Treponema sp.
AGTTGTTGACAATGACGATCTTTAAAATATGGAAATAATCACCTTAACCATAAACGGCGTGGTGGAACGCGGCTGAAGACGCCGCTTTCGGGTTTGAGAAAACCGGGATGGGGGAGGGGAGGGGGGAAATAAAAAAGCGTTAACGCCGAAGGATGGGAAGCGTTAACGCCGATGGAATTCTAAAAAATATGGTAATCGGCGCATTCGGCTACGGTCAAACCCGATTAGTTGCGCCGATACCGCGGTTAGAAACTCAACTTTACGTCGATATAGAAGACGTTGGTAATCTTGCCGTTTTTAAGATGATCAGTTATCCCGTAGTAATCTTTGTTGTATTTCTCGATGTTTACCGCGTCGCCTAGCTCCACGGAGGTTTTGCCGTCGATGTTGAACTTAACCGAGGGGCGGATGGTGATGACCGAGTCTTTCGCGTTATTGGTCGGGGCGTAGCCCTTGCGGTGATATTTCCCCTCTTCGTCGTTGTCCGAGCCGTCTACTTTGCCGCCCAAGAAATACACAAAGTCGAGCCGTGGAACGACGCTGCCGAACGCGTAGCTTACCCAAGGGTTGAGTCGGACGCCAATATCGGTATCCTCCTTTGTGAGGATGTACTCGCCCGCGTTCAGTCCGAGCGACAAACTGTCAAGCTTGTACCCGATGGTCTCATAGAAGTTAGCTTTGCCGTCTGGATCGAATTTCTGAAGGTTGTCCAATTCCGCTTCCACGATAGCGGTCAAGTTCTTTACCGCGAGGAGGCGGAGGCCGATGATAGACTTCATGCTGTTATCGCGGCCGCTACTTCCGCCCGCGCTGTTTTCAGGGCGGAAAGTCGCGGTAAACTTGAAGACGTCAGGCAATGTATAGCCCGCATTAAAAGTGTATTTAGCACTATATACGTTGATATGGTTCTTGTTTATACCCGCCGCAAGGGTGTTGTTGTCCCCGCTGCCCAAAGACGAGACGGCGTAAGCGCCGAACCCTAAATCCAGACCAGATATTGGAGAGACTTTAAGCAACAGCCCCAGACCTTCGCCCAGGTCCTCGTCAAAGATGGCGCCGCCCGAATTCCACGTACCGTCGTCAATGATGCCCGCGTTCAACGTAAATACGTCAAGAAAGGTTACCCAGCCCGACGCTATGGGAAGGGAAATAATCGGCGCGTTGCTGTCTTTGTCCGTTTTGGACTGTCCCTGCAAACGGAGTTTTACCCCCGCAGTCTTCTCCTCGTTGGTGTATGAGCCGTTCAGTCGGAAGCGGTAGCCCCATTGTTCCGAATCAACGCCGAACGCGGTAAGGTAAGGATCCGCGTTTTTCGCGCCGCCCTCGTCGTCCGATACTTGCCTGTCCGTTATGACAAGCCCTAGTCCGCTGTTGATATATCCATCCAGTTTTAGCTGAGCGAATACCGTCCCCGCGCTTGCCGCAAGGATAATTACACACATAATTCTTTTCATCAGATTCCTCCTAACGATGAATGGTGATACGCATTTCTCATTTCTTTTCATCAATGCGCCGATTCCAAAAACAGCCCGGGCTGTTTTTGGAATCGCTCTGATAATAATTAAAAATTGTGTGATAAGTTTGTTAATCGTGTAAAAAATAGGTAAAATCGTTTTTTATTTGATTCGTTACAACAAACGAGTCGGAAGTTTTAACGTTGGATAAAATTCTAAATCTCTCTGTCCGAGACCGGGGCGTTGGAGATATGGGAAATGATTGGCGTTCTAGGCTACGTTAGGCGTAGACTTCGCCTGTCCGGGTCAGCGAAGACCCCTTTCGAATAGTTGCGAAGTCGTCCTACAGGCTTCGCCTGTTTCTCTTCAGCAACGGGCGCTCCAACATCTCCCATGCGAATTCTTTCTTGCCCATGAGCCCTTGTTGTCGGTAGATGACCATGAGTAAGAGCAAGGCGCTAAATACTACCATGCGGAGTCCGGGAAGTCCTTGTGTTTGGAACACGAGAAAGTTAAGAGGTCCGTCCAGAAAACGCAAAGCCTCCATCGCCACCGTAACGATAATCGCCGCTATACATGAACCGCTTATGCTTCCATTGCCGCCGAGCACTACGATTAGCACGATATTATAGGTGAGGCTGAAGGTGAACATTTTCGGGTCTATGGTGTTCATTAGGTGACCAAGCAGAGCGCCGCCCACGCCCGCCATAAAGCTCGATATGGTGAAGCTTGTGATTTTGACGCGGGCCACGTCGACGCCCATCGCTTGAGCCGCGATTTCATTGTCCCGCACCGCCTTGCACGCCCTGCCGAAAGCCGAGTTGATAAGCGCGAACATAAAAACGGCGCTCCCTACCGCCAGCCCCCAAATCATATAGGTTGAGGCGTATTTGGGCAAACCCTTGAGACCAAGCGCCCCGTTCGTAATGGATTGCGTATTCGTGAGAATCACGCGGATAATTTCCGCGAACCCAAGCGTGGCTATGGCGAGGTAGTCGTCATGGAGGCGGAGTACCGGCGTACCAATGAGGAATCCGGCGAGTCCTGCGGCAAGTCCGGCTATAACGAGCGCCGGGATAAAGGGGAGTTGCACGTCCGCAAGGATAGGGACGATGGGCGTCAGAAAAAAGTTCATCTCTTTCTGCGCCGGGCTCATGGTGAGAAGAGCGCTTATATACGCGCCAAGCGCCATGAAACCCGCGTGTCCAAGCGAAAAAAGCCCGGTAAACCCGTTGATGAGGTTGAGGGACAACGCAAGTAGGATGTATATACCGCATAGATTGAATATGCGTAGCGAGAAAGAACTGAACGCATTGTCCGCCAGCACGATAAAGCCTAAAATGAACGCGCATCCCGCTATTGAGAGAGTATGTCGCGTCTTTATATTTATTTTCATATTGTTTAAGATTATATCAAGGCTTTTCTTCCGCGTCAACGCTTTTTTGAACGTTTCCTTACGTGGTTAAGGAACAGCGTCTTCCGCCACTATGATTCTGTCGATAATGACGTTTACTTCTTCAATGAGAATCCCGGTAAAATACTCAATGTTGTCGATGACGTAGTGTTGCATAGCTGACATATTGCCGCTGAGTCGCAGTCCATAAGGCACGTCTATAGTTATAACGAGGCGGTAGCCTTGGGGCGTTTCTTTTACCGCTGTTTTCTTGATTTTAATATGAGAGTTGTACTCGTCCACGCAGTTTATTACCATTTCGTTTAGCGCCGCGTCTGATATGATTGTCTTATTCCGTTTTGAGTATTCTGGTTTGACCAGGGACCTCTCGTGCATTTTTGGTATGGGAATAATGCTTTCATCCGGCTTTTTTTTGAATATGTTTATGGTTTCAAAGAAAATGCCGGGGTATATTTTTTTGACCTCTACGCCCGGCGCGGGAATCACGTGCTTTCCCTCAATACGGCGAATTCTAACCGCTTTCTCAATGTCCGCTTGAGAAGAAACGTCCTCTATCTTGATAAATTTTCTTGGAGGCAGGATCTGAAGCCGCATAGCTATCTTGTTCGCCATTTTTTCAGATGTGCCGACTATAAGGATTCTGCGCGGTTTCTCCGCCAGAAGCCGTCGCGCCGCTTCGTCGCGATGAGCCTTGTTGTCAAAAAGAGCTATCTTCACGGCCGCGAGAAAACTTTTTTCTTGTTTCGCGGAACGGCCTGCGAGTATGCGGTTTCCCCGTATGAGGAGTCCATCGTCTATGATAATATCCACACGATACTTATGCGCGACAAACTTCGCCTGGAAACTCTTGCCCGTTCCGCTTTCGCCGATTAACGCAAACGTCTTCATTATTTATTAATGTTACCCTAAAACGCGGTTTCTGACAAGCAAGAAATCGTTTTGCGCCGCGCTGCTCCGCTACGACCGCGTCAATTTCCGTAGATATGCGCGAATTCGTGCAGAAGCTCCATGCTCTTGTCTTTACAACCGCCGCAGACTGTGCCGATTTTGGTAGCGGACTGCAAGTCCTCCCATGAACGCGCGCCTTTGTGGAACGCCGTCTCAATGTCCTTATCCGTGATGTTGAGACAATGGCAAATCTCCACAGCCGCCTCCTTGAGAATACCCGCGCGCCCTGTCTTCGCGAGATAGTCGTCAATAGCCGCGCGCAGAGCCTTGTCGCCCAGTACCGAGCAGTGAATCTTGTAGTCCGGTAAGCCTCCCAGTTCTTCAACGAGGTCCTCCGGTTTGATATTGTAAGCGTCTCGAATATTTATGCCTTTAATCATTTCGGACAGCATACTCGTGGACGCGATGGCGCTCGCGCACCCGTAAGTTTTCCAACGTACGTCCATAATCACGTCGTCCTTGATTTGCAGGAGCATAAGCATTTGATCGCCGCACTTGATATTACCCGTCTGCCCCCGTCCGTCCGCGGGAAACGCGCTCTCGTCTCCGAAAATCACGTTACGCGGGTTCGTAAAATGGTCTTTCACCTTATCAGAATAAAGCCAATCAGTCATTTTATTCTCCTTATAGCGTAGACATCGCCCGCAGTCTTGCGATAATCGGCGGGACGGTCTTCAAAATATAATCAATGTCAGTTTCCGTGAGTCCCCATCCCAGACTGAAGCGGATGGAGCCGTGGGCGAGTTCGGCTCCCGCGCCGATAGCCATAAGTACGTGGGACGGCTCAAGACTGCCGGACGCGCAGGCCGAGCCGGTGCTCGCCTCAACGCCCGCTAAATCCATGGCCAGCAGAATCGCCTCGCCTTCCGCGCCCGGAAAAGACGCGTTGAGCGTATTGGGGATGACATCCGTAGGATGCCCATTGATTTTGAGATTCGGCACGGACCCAAGCAGACCTTCGCGCAATTTTTCCCGCAGACGCCAGACAGTTTCGGCGTATTCCGCCAAGTTTCGCTTCGCCAGCTCCGCGGCTTTGCCGAAACCCAGAATACCAATGTTATTGTAGGTGCCAGCGCGTTGCCCATTCTCCTGATGCCCCCCGTGAATCAGCGGGAATAGGGGAGGCGAGTCTTTTGAGCCGCGGTTTCTCACAAACAGGGCGCCGACGCCTTTTGGACCGTATATCTTATGCGCGGACGTCGTTAGGTAATCCACGCCCCAGTCTTCAACATCCACCGGAATTTTACCCACGGCCTGCACAGCGTCCGTATGCATAAACGCGCCCGCGGCTTTCGTCAAAGCGGTTATCGCCTTTACGTCTTGAATCGTGCCGATTTCGTTATTCGCGGTCATCACGGATACAAGAAGCGTTTTCTCGCTCAAAGCCGACTTCAGCGCGTCCATCTTTATTTTGCCGTCCGCGTCAACCGGTAGAAACGTTACTTTATAGCCCAATTCTTGCAAAAACTTAGCGGAATTTAACACGCATGGATGCTCAATAGCCGACGTGACGATTTCCGTTCTGTCCTGTGCGTCCGTAGCCGCGATTTGCCGCATCGTTTGGAAAACCATGTTATTAGACTCGGAACCGCCAGACGTGAACACGATGTTCCGCGCCTTTGTCCCCAAAAGCGCCCCTACTTCCGCCCGCGCTTGTTCAACCCTTCCGTGCGCCTCTCTGCCCGTCTCGTGCATACTAGACGCATTGCCGTAGATGTCCAACTCCTCTATTATTGCCGCTTTTACCTCGCTGTTGAGCGGGGTAGTCGCGTTATAGTCAACATAAACTCTCTTCATAACTACTCCTTTGTAGTTTGCTATCACTTTACTAATATAGCATATTTTGTTTGCTTTGGCTAGTGATTTATGACTTTTTTAGTATGCTTTGTCGGAAAAGAAAAAATCACGGCGATTCACTCTCGCGTAGAACAAGCGCCGCGTTCCTGCGGATATGTTGGGGCTTGAGCCATGAAAACCCCATGGCCGAGCCTTTGAAAAAAGCGCGTATCTCTTGGTCTGTCATGGCGAGTAGTTTCAGCGGGTCAACGCTGGGCGGCAGAACGCCTATTTCCGTTTTCGTCCCCTCGATGGGACGCTGGTTATGCGGGCATACGTCCTGACAAAAGGTACAGCCGTAGAGCGTCCGTCCCCATTTAGCCGCTATGCGAGGCGGCACGGTATCCTCGTTCCCGGACGCGTACCACTGTATACAACGGAGTCTGTCTATGGAACCGTCTCCACGCGCCGCTCCTGTAGGACACGCGGAGACGCACGCCGCGCAGTTACGGCAGGGGTTTGCCGCCAAAGCGGGGTCCCCGTCGAGCGGGTAAGGGAGAGTCATCGCCGCAATGACGACGAGGGAACCGGCGGAGCGCGTTATGACGAGGCTGTTTCGCCCAATCGTCCCAAGCCCGCAAGCGGCCGCGAGGAGCTTTTCCGGCGCGGGCGAGTTGCAAAATACGCGATAGTCCGCCTTTGTCCCCCCAAAGCGTTTACGGAAGATTTGCGACAGCTTTTGCAGGCGTTGGACCGCTTCGCGGTAATAGTTCTTTCTGGCGAACGGCGCAATCACAGCCCCGGATAGCTCCGATTGAGAAGACGGCGTTTCTTCTGAATCGTTCCCATAGGGCAAAGCCGTTACCAGCATCGTCGGGCTATTTATCCTGCGTCGTGTATTCGCGGACGCGGGCGGTTCAAATCGTTCCGTCCCGCTCAAAATCTTCGCCTCGCAGAAGCCAGCTTTCAGAGCCAGTTTGAAAATTTTTTCTTTGACGTCAGTCGTTTCAATCATTTTTGTACAGAAAGGGTGTTTTTCAACAGCCGCAAAAAATCCGCGCGCGCTATATTCTCGCCGCCCAAACTTTCAAGATGTTTTGTGTAAACCTGACAATCAATGAATTCCACGCCGTCGGCGAAAATCGCGGACGCCATCGTGAGAAACGCGGCTTTCGACGCATTGGGCGCATAAGAAAACATGGATTCGCCGAAGAATACTTTGCCAAGCCTAATTCCGTAACAGCCGCCTACAAGCCGTCCGTTCAGGTAACTCTCCGCGCTATGCGCGTAACCAAGCCGATACATCTCCGTATACGCGGCGGCAATGTCGCGGGTTATCCACGTGCCGCTTTGTCCGGGGCGGTAAACAGCCGCGCAGTTTGCGATGACGCGAGAAAAATCTTGGTCAAATGTAACCTCAAAGGTCTTTTTCTTAAAAATTTTCTTCATTGAGGCGGAAATGTGGAGATTCTGCGGGAACATGATGAAACGCGGGTCTGGCGATTGCCAGACGACTGGATCGTCCTCGCCATACCAGGGGAATATACCCTGTTCATAGGCGGAAAGAAGCATTCCGGGCGAAAGATTGCCGCCTATAGCGACGACATCGTCCCTAATTGGGGGAAAATTGAATCTTTCATTTTCCGTGAGATAAGGGAAATTCGGGTCTGGTCCTGCTTTTTTCATATCCTCCTTTTTATAGAAAACGCCCTCCTTGACCGCGCAATACCGTAGTCTCGTAAGCCGTATCGATAGCGGGACTGCTATTAAGCGCATAACAGAACCGCTCTATATTTCACTCTCCTTTATCGCAACATAAATCGTAAAGCGGCGTCTTCAATCAAAATATCCGCCGTTATTTTCTTCTAATTAGAAAGATTCTTCTTGACTCAAGAACGAAATCATGTCAAACTATTACGCTTTAGTAAAATTTTTCAGGCGAGGCTAATGATAATAATTACTTATGTATTCATATCTCTACAAAGACGCGGCGTTTATACTCAAGCCTATCCGTTAAGCGTTATTCTTTATTGGCCCCCCCCCCCCCATTATTTATATCCGAAAGTATCTTTATTCTCTTTAAACAATGCAAATTGGTTTCTCAAAAGCTCCCGCGGACAAAACTCTGTCTGGCAGGACAATCAAACGTCGTTTGGTTCGGCTTTGGCGCGGAAGCTTTTTTATTATACCTACAGAAAAGGAGACGCGCAATATGAGAACAATCAGATTTTTGAAGAAATTGTCAAGCGGAGCCTTGGCGATTAGAGCGGCGCTTGTACTTGGAGCGGTACTCGCGACGACGTTTACGGCGTGCGAGGAACCTAAAGCTGAACCAAAGCCTCCCGTCTTGATTGGCTCGGCGTCGGTCGACGGAACGCCGCAGATAGGGCAGACGCTTACGGCGAATACCAGCGGTCTGGGCGGCGACGGCGCTGTCAGCTATCAATGGCAAAGAGGCGACTCTGCAAACGGCGGTTTCACGAATATCAGCGGCGCTACAAGTAATATATACGTCCTTTCCGCCGCGGACCAAGGCAAATATATCCGCGTGACAGTAAGCCGCGGCGGATATAGCGGAACCGTGAATAGCGTAGCTGTGGGTCCCGCGACGGCGCCGGAGAACCCCGCCTTGACTGGTTCGACGTCGGTCGACGGAACGCCGCAGATAGGGCAGACGCTCACGGCGAATACCAGCGGTCTGGGCGGCGACGGCGCTGTCAGCTATCAATGGCAAAGAGGCGACTCTGTAAGTAGCGGCTTCACGAATATCAGCGGCGCTACAAGTAATACATACGTCCTTTCCGCCGCGGACCAAGGCAAATATATCCGCGTAACGGTGAGCCGCGACGGGTATAGCGGAACTGTGAATAGCGTAGCTGTGGGTCCCGCGACGGCGACTGACATAACAGGACCGGACGTTTACGCCATCGGGATAGACTTCGGTGGATGGCCCGACGCGCCTTCAGGAACGTCGGGAGTCAAGCTCACGAATACCGGGAACGGCGTCTATACGTGGCAGGGAACCATGACTCAAGATGGTACCTTTAAGTTTCACGACGCTTCCGTTACCAGTTGGGACAACGGCAACTGGTATGGACCCGTAACAAATAATACGCCGATAACCGTCGGTTCGCAGGTCTCAATCACGAAAGCCGGCAACAGCAACGCCGCGGGCGCGTGGATAACGGGCGAAACCGGCGAATATTCGATAATCCTGGATATTTCTTCTCTGAAGACGACTTTTAATAGACTATCGGTATCAGGCACAGCGTCAATCACTGGAGCAGTACAAGTAGAACAAACCCTCACAGCGCATACTGCCGACCTCTCTGGAGTCGGAACCATTGGCTATCAATGGCAAAGGAGCGACACTTCAAGCGGCGGCTTCACGAATATCAGCGGTGCTACAAGTAATACATACGTCCTTTCCACCGCGGACTACAACAAATATATCCGCGTAACGGTGAGCCGCGACGGGTATAGCGGAACCGTGAGCAGTACGGTAATGGGTCCCGTCGCGTCCGTAGTATCCGCGTATAACGCCGTATGGATTCTGGGACCGAATGACAATTGGGGCGTAGACCAGTCGCCCGCTTCCATGAGCAAGGAGACTGACGGCTCGTTTACATGGACAGGTATCGTGTCCCAGGATCAACACTTCAGGTTTACCCTGGAAGATACTCATAATTGGAATGACGACAAGGACAGGGGTCAAAGGCTTCAGCCGGAGGTTGACGGTACACCCATAACGCTCGGCAATGAAATTTTAACGCCCTTTGTAGGCCGAAACCAAGGCGTACCTACGGCGTGGAGACTAGACGCCCCGGCCGGGACCTATACCTTCATAGTTGACCCTTCCAATAAGACTTTGGCGGTTATTCAAACGACAGGAGGTCCGCCTTCCGCGCCGAGCGGCTTAACGAAAACCGCGGCGGCGGCGACTTCCATATCTATCGCATGGAACGGCGTATATGGAGCGAAAACCTATGACGTATATGTTGGTACTACCTCGTCAAATAAGACCGTGAAAGGAAGCTCGGAAACGACAAATTACACCCTCACGGGACTCGTCGCGGGTACAACCTATTATATATCGGTAACGGCTAAAAACGATAACGGCTCGAGCGGACCTTCTACAGAGCTAATCTCGGCGACTAAACCGTTAGCGCCGTCCGGTTTAACGAAAGGGACGGTTACATCTAATTCCATAACCGTTTCATGGAACGCCGTGTCCGGCGCGGACAACTACAAAATATATGTGGGCGCAAGCGTTGCGGATATGGAAGTGAAAGGCGTCTCGACTGCCGCAAATTACAGCATGACTCTTTCGTCTAATACGGAATATTATATCGTAGTTTCAGCCGTAAAATTGGATGAAGAAAGCGAGAGATCCAATGCGATAACCGCGAAAACCAGACTTGCGGCTCCGTCTGGAGTCGTTGCGGAAGCGCT
>JAIRKH010000093.1 GCA_031260245.1 Treponema sp.
GATTAACGCCAAAGCAGGCAAAGCGAATATAGTCGACGCAACGTGTCTTAAGTAAACGTCTTGTCGAAGCCGCCGTTCAACCCCGCCCGAATGAGTCGGCGGCGAGACGGCGGAAAAAATTAGTTATGCGAAATGCAACCCTATAATTTACTTCAAAGTTATGTCAGGCGCCTAAGGCGCTATTAAAATTAAAAATTTAAGGGAAAAGTACTTGACATTCCTTAAAAAAGGCTATATGATTAAAAAATTCAGTACTTTTTGGAGGATAATTATGCTCTTAAAGATTACAGGTTTTATATTAATGACTTATTTTCTCCTAGTTGTTATTTGCGGGAATTTATTTCCAGAAAGAATCTTTAAAAAATATTTTAATACAGATGAACAAAACAAACTTTTTAATTTAAATGATAAAGCATTATTAGGAGCAGTTCCACATTTTTGTATTATGTATTTTTCTTATAGGTTACTATCTTCAGAATCACTTGGGTCTTTTTTTCGTGCCACTGGCATTGATGCTATTGTTTTTGATGTCATTTTTACGGTTATATTTCTAATGGCTATATTAATATTATTCATCCCTGCTATTTTTAATGCAAAACATAAGAAAGCAATGTTTCTTTTTCTATTAAAATTTATCTCTGCTGGCCCGATTTTTGCAGTTAAAATTTCTGCAAAAAATTTCGACTATGAAGGAAATTGATTATTAAAATATATATTTTCTTGGTGGTGCATGAAACATTTTAATTAAAATATAAATAAGGTATTAAAATATTTTTAAAATGCTTGAAATAAAATAATGTAGAAATAATGGTGTACGGGTTGCACTTCGCATAACAGGATAGTGCCGCCCAAACGTCGCAAACAGCCGGAACGTTAGTTAAGAACTAACAACACAGGAGGATAAGAAGATACTCTTGTCCTCCTGTGTTGCGAAAAGATAAAAAGTTACGTTAATTGTTATCCGCTGAATTATTTCTGAAACGTTCCGCTTCGAGTAAGGCTAATATGAATGGACCTACGCCCTTGAAGTCGTCCTCAACCACTGGTTCGCGGATATAATAGGCAAACGAGCCGTCTCGGTAGGGGTTGCCGCCGAGGCCGGCGACCGCGCAGACGCCGCCGAGGTGTAGCTCGCCGTCAGCATCCTCCCTGACGCGGCTCATAAGCCCTCGCAGCCCCAAATCCGCGCCTGCTTTAACGGTTTCCGTGTGTTCGGTATAGCCCTTGTTAAGCAACTTATAGAAAAAATAAGTGAACATCGCGGAACAAGACGTCTCAAGGTAGTTACCGGGAGATGACCCGGCGTCAAGTACCTGATACCACAACCCGCTCTTCGCTTCTTGATACCGCAGGACAGGGGCTATGAGACGCCCGCTTATATCCAAGAGAGCTTGTCTATGACTCGGTAATTCGTAGGGGATAAAGTCGAGGACGTCAACCAACGCCATACAGAACCAGCCTAAAGCTCTGCCCCAGAAGCGCGGAGAACAACCAGTTTCTGGATTAGCCCATTTTTGGGCGCGAGATTCGTCCCATGCATGGTATAGGAGTCCAGTTTCGGGGTCTCGCGCCTTTGACTCCAATAGGACGAATTGGTGAACAATGTCGTCAAAACAGGCGTCGCGTTTCTTTTCGTCTTCTTGATTAAAAACCGCCGCATATTGCGCGTAGAACGGCTCCGCCATATAAAGCCCGTCAAGCCACATCTGAAACGGATAAATCCGCTTGTGCCAAAACCCACCCGTTTTCGTCCGGGGTTGTTTTTTTAACTGTTCTCTCAAAGTTTCAAGCGCCTTACGATATTTTTCTTCTCCGGTTTCGGCGAAAAAACCGAAGAAGAGTTTGCCCATATTGATTTGGTCGAAGTTGAATTCGTCTTCTCTATAACTCACGATGCCGCCGCTCTCGGTGATTTTAGTGTCGAGCATAGATCTCACCCACGCCTTATATGTGGAATTACCCAAGAAATCAGCAGTCTTGAGAATAGCTTGCAAGACGAGTCCATGCTCATAATGCCATTTCACCTGTTCTGGTGTATAACGTTTCATCACCGATAAAGCCATACGTTCAAAGACGGGTCTCGTTGCGTCCATAAAATACTCGCTTATTTACTTGAGATAATTGGCGGCTTGCGCTGCGGAGACGCCTTTTTGTTCCCAATCCAAGCCTCCGAGCTTGTCAAATTCTTCAACCCAGGCGGTCCAATTGTCGCGAGTAAGTTGTCGTCTACCGGTGAGGAATTCGGCGACTCCCTGCTCGTAAAAGCGTTTGAGGTCAGCGTTAGGCGAAGGCAGGGCGTCTCCACCGATGTTGGGCGTCCACGGCCTCGACTGCATATCTCGTAGGGCGGTCAATGCGCTCATGGTTTTGCCGGAGGTCGGCGCCTTGTAGGTCGGGTAGCGCGCCGCAAGTTCAATCTCTCCATTGTAGAAAACCATATTACGGAGCTGGGTCAGCGGTTGAATCTCCGGCTGTGTGAAGCCAAGTTTAGGATCCGGCAAGCCCTCCACAGAAGGAACGCCGTTTTCGTCCAAAAGGTAATTGACGCCTTCTTCGCCCCATCCAAGGAGGAAATAACCTTCGTCCGAAGACATCCATTCCAAGAGTTTAGCGATAGCCGGTCCCTTACCTTGTTTCACGGCGTTAGCGGATACAGCGTAGATGCGGTAGGCTTGGGAGTAGACGCCGACCGATTGTTCGCCTGTTGGACCTTTTGGCGGGTCAATAATTATCCATTCGCCGTTGGGGAAATTCTTGTCAAAAGGCGCGTAGTTGGCTTCAGACGCATAGGCGCTGTTTTGTTCTCGCATGACACCGAAACGCCCTTGTTTCCACGCGGCTCTGAAATCGTCCTTGCCATAGCTTGACCAGTTGGGGTCAATCGCCCCTTCGTCCACGATGCGTTTAACGTAACTCAAGCCGTCAAAGTAGGCGGGTTTTCGCACATTGAGTCCGGGCTCAGACGCCGTTAAATTCCATGTGCCGGCGACGCCGAAAGCCCCCATTAGCGGATCAAAGCGCCGCCCTAATCCCTCCTCAAAGTTGTTAATTTCAATGAAAGCTCCATATCCGTAAGTATCGTTTCGACCGTTTCCGTCCGGATCGTCGAAGGTAAACGCCTTCACCACGGCGAGAAAGTCGTCTGTGGACACAGGTACTGACAAGCCCAATTTGTCGAGCCAGTCTTTGCGAATCAGAACGCCTTCGTTTTTGGCGATGGTGCCTGGCGAGGCAAGTCCATAGGATTTACCGTTCACCATGGTAAACGCCCGTGCGTCCGCGTCGTATTGCGCCTGGGTCCGTATTGGCATGAGCGCGTAGAGGTCGTCCACAGGCGCGACAAGCCCTGCGCGAATAAGATTGAGCCAGGGGTCGCGGCGTACCATGAATAAATCCGGCAAAGTATTAGAAGCGCCAGCCGCTTGAATCTTCACATCCTGGTCAGACTCGTTAGAGGGCAACGCAGTCGGCACAAGATTGATGTTAAGCTTCTCTTTGATGATTTTAAGCGCTTTCCAATCCGACGGCGGCGGTCCCGCTTCGGTTACGGCCGCTCCATACCACAACTCAATGGTAACATCAGAATCCGCGCCATTTTTCTTGGCGCATCCCAAACACAGAGCCGTTATCGCTACAACGGTAATCGCTTTTGTCATGTTTTTCATAAAAAATCTCCTTATCCTTTAACGCTACCCAGCATTGTTCCTTTTGTAAAGTATTTTTGAATGAACGGATACGCGATAATCATCGGAATGGCGGACATAAACACGCTTGCCGCCTTGATTGCCTGCACATTAGCATTGCCAAAGGCGCTGACCTCGACGAATTCGTTCATACCGCTTGCCATGAGGATGTTACGGAGCAATATGGGTAAGGGTTGCAAGTTATTATTATTGATATAGAGCATGGCGTGGAAAAAGTCGTTCCAGAAAGTAACGCCGTAGTAGAGACCGATAGTCAGTAAGATGGGTTTAGAAACAGGCAAAACGATGCTCAAAAGCACCCGTAGTTCTGAAGCGCCGTCGATACGCGCCGATTCTTTTAATTCATCGGGAATTCCCTCGAAAAAACCCCGCATGATGAGGCAGTTGTAAGTACTGATAGCGCCAGGCAGAAAAATAGCGGCCAGGTGGTTCGTCAAACCCAGTTTTGTTACTACGAGGTAAGACGGGATAATGCCGACATTGAAAAGATACGGTACCAAAATGAATATCGTCAAGAATTTTCTGCCGGGCAGGGACCTTACCGAAAGCACGTAGGCAAGAGGAACGGTCAGAAACAAGGCGCTTGTTATGCCGAATACGAAAATCTTCAGGCTGTTAAAGAAAGCGTTCAAGAACCCGTTGTTGCCCAGTAGCGCTTTATAAGCGGCCGTCGACCATTTCCACGGCGCCAGAAACATACCTTCAAGGTTGCTCCCGATGAAGTCGTTGGGGCGGAACGACAATGTGATAACGCTCCACATTGGAACGGCGACTATTACTAAGACGAAGACCAAAAGAACGTCGAGTATCGTGTAAAATGTGAAATCTCCCGTTGTAAGGAAGATTTCTTTGCCTTTTATCTTCATCATTTTGTATTTTTTCATAACGTCTCCTAAATGATTCGAGCGCCTCTTACGAATATTACACAAAGAATATTCAAACGACGCCCTCTCTCTATCCTTTCTTTAGAACAAAGAAGAATCGGATATTTTTTTGACCATATAGTTTGACAGCCAAATGGTGAACAGTCCGATGATTCCCTTGAATATTCCGACCGCGGTGGCGAGTCCGAATTGAAACTCCAGCAAACCCTGACGATAAACCCAGGTATCTATAATATCGGCGACGCTATAGACCGGCGTTGAGTAAAGCATGAACATCTGATTAAAACCCGCGTCCAAAATGGTACCGAGTCGCAATAGCACTATCATCACGATAACGGGACGTATGGACGGCAGGGTGATGTACCACACCTTTTGCAGGGCGCCTACCCCTTCGACCGTAGCGGCTTCGTAGAGCGACGGGTCGATGCCCATGAGCGCCGCTATGAAAATGATCGCGCTCCAACCCATCTCCTTCCAGCCGTCCGACAAGATGACTATCCAGGGAAACGTCTTGGCGTCTGTGAGGAACGCCACAGGTTTCCCTCCGAAAACCTTAATAATATCGTTTATGATGCCGTCTCCCGGCGCGAGTAGAACAAGGAGGATACCGTACATGATGACCCATGACAGGAAGTGCGGCAGATACGCCAAGGTCTGTACAATTTTACCCAGTCTAGGATGGATACATTCGTAAAGGATGATAGCGAGGAGTATGGCAAGCGGTACGCTGAAGAGTAATTTTCCGAAGCTGTAGAACAGCGTATTTCTCAACAATTCCCAGAAATAGAAAGACCTGAAAAACGTTATGAAATGCGTAAATCCTATCATCTTGCTTCTCAGAACGCCGTCAAGGGGCATGAAGTCTTTGAAGGCTATTTGTCCGTTCCAGATGGGGATATATTTGAAAATAATATAATAAATTAACGGTATGATGAGTAACGCGTATACCGAAAAATGGCGTCGGATTTCCCGCTTCAGTCTTAGTTTTGATTTTTCATGATATTCCATAAATCCACGAACCTTTTGCGGATATCGCCCGCGATTTTTCCCAATTTAATTTAGTTAAAGACTTTAACATTAGCAATCGATAAAATACGGGCGGTTTATTGTATTTTTCAGACGCCTCCTGCTGCGGTTAGAAGGGGCGCGTTTCCAAAACGCAGGCTTCGCCTATAGGACGACTTCGCGCGGGGCGTTTGCTTTAGACGATACGGACTACATATTATATTTATTTTATTATTCCTAACGCAAAAAGTATAATGCGTCAGGAGGAAAGATGCCCCTGGTAGAACGAATGGACATTTTCCGTCTGCTGTATGTCCAAAGGCTTAAACCTTCGACTATTGCACTTTTCAGATAGGCGGACTCGCTAAAGCTAACCGTCTAAAGCCGGTGGTTTTAGAGCGCCATTCGTTACAAATCAGGGAGACAGAGAATGCTAAAAATACTATACTGTAATCATGACGAAGAGACAAATCATCATACTTGGAGCCGGGGTCATGCAAGAGCCAGCCATCCGCATTGCGAAGGATATGGGGCTTGAAACCGTGGTTCTGGACGCGGATGTGGACGCTCCATGCATCGCCTTGGCTGACCGTTTTGAAAATATAGACCTTAAAGACAGAGACGGCGTTCTGGCGTTTGCGAAAACCCTGCCCGCGCTTGTCGGCGTTATGACGGCTGGCACGGATTTTTCCACAATAGTCGCTTTTGCCGTCGAAGAGCTGGGCTTGTCAGGCGTTTCCTACGAAACTGCGCTGAACGCCTCGGACAAAGAACGTATGCGCGAATGTTTTAGACGGGCGGACGTCCCTTCGCCGCGGTTCGCCGCGCTGAAAACCGCGCAAGGTTTTATTCCGCCATTTCCCTTTCCCGTGGTGGTAAAACCCGTCGACAATATGGGCGCGCGAGGTTGCCGTAGAGCGGATAACCCCGCGGAACTACGTGTCGCTATAGAAGAGGCGTTCAGCTTCTCCCGTTCAGGCAGAGTCATCGTAGAGGAGTTCATGGACGGTCCCGAGTTTTCCATCGACGCTATTGCTTATCAGGGCGAAATTACTATAACTGGTTTCGCGGACAGACATATTTTTTTCCCGCCGTATTTTATTGAGATGGGACATACCATACCTACAGATCTTGACGAGAAGTCCGCGGCGGAAGTAATTGATACGTTCAAGCAGGGAGTCCGCGCTTTGGGAATCAAGAATGGAGCGGCTAAGGGCGACGTCAAACTTACGCGGAAAGGAGCGATGATTGGCGAGATAGCGGCGCGGCTGTCGGGCGGCTATATGTCCGGATGGACGTATCCATATTCAAGCGGCGTGGAGCCGACCCGCGCCGCTATCCAAATCGCTATCGGCGAGAAACCGTCGCGCCTGACCCCCACGCGACGGTGGACGTCCGCGGAACGGGCGTTTATCTCCATTCCGGGCGAGGTTTTTTCTATTATAAAAAAAAACCTGCCGCCCCAGGTCAAAGACGTGTTTTTTCGCGTGAAAGAAGGCGATCGCGTAAAATTTCCGGTGAACAACGTGAGCAAGGCAGGTAATGTGATAGCTGTCGCCCCAAATCGGGACGAGGCGGTCAATGCGGCGGAAATCGCCGCCCGCAATATACTGATTCGTCTCGCCGCGCCGAATGTGGAAACGGAAGCTTTCTTGAGAATTGGAGAACGAAATAGGAAAACCGCCGCTGAATTTTTAGGCGTCCCGCCTACTCCTCAATTCCCTCCTAATGCTTTTACGGTTCCGTCGGAAATTCTGCTTTTGCTAGAGAAAATGCCTGAAACGCTTGAAGATTCCGAAGGAAGCCGCTATAATGTAAAAAAGCCGCTTGTTAGCGCAAACGTTAAACCGTTCTCTATGGGAATTATGCCTTTTCCTGAATTCACGGAGAGCGGTTTAAGGGATTATGCTGGCAGAACCGTAGCTGAAAGTCTTGATGCAACGCGTCTACTTACGGGACAGACTCTGCCTATAACGGGCGATGCGACAAGGATAGGTATTGCGTTAGGGCGCGTCTTTTGGCGGGCGCTCATTCGCGGCGGATACCAAGGAACAGTGTATGTTGTGGATAAGCTAAGGAGTAGAGATATTGATTAGAAAGAACCGCTCAACTTTCAAACAATAATCTACTCTCCATTCCCGATTCCTTATTTAAAGAACAAAGGGGTTATTATGAGAAAAAGATTAATTTTAATATACGCCGTATTCGTCGTGAATTTGCAGGCTGAACCGCTCCTGCTTGAAAACGCTTTGAAAAAAATGGGATATGCGCCAGAGTTTCAATGGGAGCCTTTTCTTCAGACTGGCGTCATCTACGACCGTGGACATTTTGTCAGTTTTTACACGGGCGAAAAAGACGAACCGGGCGTTTTCCTGGTTGACGGGTATTATATCGTTGAGGCGCCTCTGCCGTATATGGAAAAGGGCGTCATCAGGTTTCCCGAAGCTTTTGTTACGTCCGTAGAGAAAGCCATAAGCGATGAAGTGAAGAACGACATAGGGCTTTTCCGGGTCGCGGCGATTATCATTGACCCGGGTCATGGAGGAAAGGATACGGGCGCCATTGGTACGCCGATCATTGACGGGAAGAAGACGATCATACAGGAAAAAGACGTCGCTCTTACGGTATCAAAGGACCTTTACGCTATGCTTGTCAAAGCCTTTCCGAATAAACAAGTTTTGATGACGCGGAACGACGATTCGACCATTTCGCTGGAAAAGCGCGTGTCGTTTGCCAATGCGGTGAATCTCGCTCAAAACGAAGCCATTATTTTTGTTGCGGTGCATTGCAACGCCGCTCCTTATAAGGCAAACGCGCGGGGCTACGAAGTGTGGTACCTTCCCCCTGACGTCAGGCGCTCGCTCATCAACAAGTCAACGTTTGACGGTCCCGCGGAAGTAATTCCCATCCTGAATTCAATGAAAGAAGAAGAATTTACTATAGAGAGTCGCCTTTTGGCGTCCGCTATCTTGAAACGGTTTGATGAAGTCATTGGCAAGTCGAGTCCGTCTCGCGGTATAAAAGAAGAAGAATGGTATGTGGTGAAGAAGGCGAATATGCCGTCTGTTTTGGTTGAATTGGGCTTCATTACCAACGCAAGCGATGCGAAACTCTTGACGGACAGCGCCTACGTGAAGAATTTCTCAAACGCCTTGTTCAAAGGAATTTCCGACTTCATCGCTACTTATGAACAGCCAGGCGGGTTCAGCGTCCTCCTTGAATAAGGATCTAGTAAGGCTGTCCCAAAACTCCGGGGGTTCGAGAGACATTTTTGGCGTCGACGCTTTGTAGTGTCAGACGCTTTGTGGTTGTTGCAATATATTAAATGCTGAAGATTCTTTCAGAAAACCTATATAATTTCCCATAAATTGCCGATATTAAAATGATATACTATTGAAAAAGAGGTAAAAGATGTTCAGGATATCAACAAATATGCCCAATGACGATATTCAGTTCAGACTGCGGCGGCAGGAGGAATTGCTTGCCAACATACAGGCTAAAATCGCGGGTCAAACCAAATTCAATAATCTACGGGACGACCCGTTAGCCGCGTCTCATGCCGTGCGCTACGATTCTTATCTGGCGCGGCTTAACCGTTTTGAGAAGAACGCTCTCTACGCGAGGGAGCATTTCAGCCAGACGGACGCCTATCTGCGTCAGGCGAACGACGTCTTACAGAGGATTAGAGAAATAGCGATTCAAGGCGCTAACGGAATCTATTCGCAGGAAGATATGCGGGCAATGGGTATTGAAGTGAACGAGCTGATGAAAGAGCTTGTCTCCATTGCTAATGCGGTGGGACCAGACGGTACCCGTGTATTCTCCGGTGATAAAGCCTTGTCGGAGCCGTTTCGACTGATTGAAGGCAGAGTCGAGGGAGGAGAAGAAACCTTGGTGGTTGCTGTTGAGTACCGCGGCGCGGGCGCGTCCCGCAAAACTGAAACAGGCGATCGCGCCTATATCAATCTCGACATCGGCGGTGGCGAGGCGTTCTGGGCTGAAAAGATGCAGGTCTTCTCAAATGTAGATACAACCGATTATCAAGTTGCGGCCAAAAGCTCCTTCTTCATTGACGGCGTTGAAATAACCGTGAATCCTGGCGAAAATCTCGCAAACATTGTGGACAAGATAAACGATTCTCCGTCTCCTGTCAAAGCATACATGGACCCGGATACACGCTCTCTAGTCCTTGAAGGAACAAACGCCCACCTTATCCGTCTGGAAGATGCGGAAGGCGCGACCATCTTGCAGGATTTGGGAATGATTGTTCCCAACGCGGGAGCCGGCGCGCCAAACTGGAACCCATCCGCCAAAGTATCCGGCGGCTCAATGTTCGACATGGTTATGCAGGTGAGGGATTCCCTCTATCAGGGCGATTCTACCGTAGTGAGCGGCGCCGGTATAGGCGGCATGGACCTCGCGTTGGCAAACGTGCAAGCTCGCCTCACAGACATCGGTAGCCGCATGGAACGCGCCGAATCCGCATGGAAGCGGATAAACGCTGAGATTCCCGCAGTTACATCAGCCTACGGACGCGAAGCTTCTCTCGACTTCGCCGCCGCATCCGTGGATCTGAGTATGTTCGACTTCGCCCACAAAGCTACCTTGCAAACCGCGTCCAAGATTCTGCCGCGCACGCTCCTCGATTTCCTGCGGTAAACAAATCTCCTTCAACCGCTCGTTCTATATGAACTACAGCTCCTGCAAGACGAACTTTTAGATGTAGGAGCTGTATCTTATTAAAGACGCGCTTTACGATACACACCGAAAAAATTTATGTCTCAAACCCCTTGACAATATTCTTGAAAATTACTACTATCTATATAATATTTTGCATCAAAGTGGACGATTAACTCAGCGGGAGAGTGTTACCTTCACACGGTAGAAGTCACTGGTTCAAATCCAGTATCGTCCAGTCTTTTAGATACTTTTAGACAGCTGAAAAGTTGTTTAAAAAGCCCAGGTGGTGGAATTGGTAGACACACTGGTTTCAGGTACCAGCGCCTTCAAAAGCATGGAAGTTCGAGTCTTCTCCTGGGCATAGGGCGCTTAGCTCAGATGGTTAGAGCATCACGTTTACACCGTGGGGGTCAGAGGTTCGAATCCTCTAGCGCCCAAAACAGACGGCTTTTTCATTGATACATCATGTGATTTCAAATCCCAAAGCGTCTCGTTCACCCTCGAAGGAAATTAATGCGCGAAAAAAGTCTTGTCGCCTACAAAAACAAACCCGCCGTTATAACTGAAATTGGTGAAAAAATAGGCATAGCTTTGAGCAAAGAAAAGCTCAAGGTCCGCAAAAGAGACATTGAAGTTCTTCATCCAGGACCCTGTTCCCTTGCGGATATACGTCTCCTCGAAGGCGACGTCCGCGGCGCGTGGGAGTTGATGGAGGGCGAACAGACCACATTTACGGAGCTTGCGGAACTCGTCTACGGCGAATACTCGCCCGCGTCCGCATGGTCGTTATTCAACATCCTCCTAGACGGATTGTATTTTTACGGAAATGTTACATCCGTCCAACTTCGTACAAGCGAGGATGTCGCGGCCATAGAAAAGAAACGTTCCAATAGACAAAACGCTCACGCGGAACGGGACGAATTTATCAAGCGGCTGAAAGAAAGGAAACTCCTCCCGGACGACGGTAAATTTCTACAAGACGTGGAAGCTTTGGCTTATGGACAGACCGAAAAAAGCCGTACATTACGAGATATCCGCATAGCGGAGACGCCGGAAAACGCGCATCGGCTCCTCTTAGACGCGGGAGTGTGGAATTTTTTTATGAATCCGCACCCCGCGCGGTTCGGACGCCAGCTGATTTCCGCGCAAGAACAAATTCCTCCCATACCTGACGAGGAACGTGTGGATATGACCGATTTGCCCGCGTTCGCCATTGACAATGCATGGTCGACAGACCCAGACGACGCGGTTTCTTTTGACGGGAATTGCCTCTTTGTCCACATTTCGGACCCGGCCGCGTCTATTTCGCCTAACAGCGCCGCGGACCGGGAAGCGCGCTCCCGCGGCGCGACCCTCTACCTGCCAGAAGCCGTATCTCGTATGCTCTGCGAAGACAGCCTTTCCGTATTCGCCTTGGGATTGTTGGAAAAATCGCCCGCCCTTACGTTTAAGATGACCTTAAACAAGGATTTTTCTCTCGCAAGCACGGAGATTTTTCCTTCATGGGTGAAAGTAACGCGTCTTACTTACGAATCAGCGGATGGGCGCGCCGAATTAGAAGAACTTTTCAGGTTTGCGGAAAATAGTCTACGCCGCAGAATTGAAGCGGGCGCGGTGAACATAGACCTACCAGAGGTTCACATCACGGTAAGGGACCGAGACGTCAATATAGAGCCGGTAACGGCGTACGCTTCCTCAAATATGGTGCGCGAATGTATGATTTTTACGGGCGAAGCCGCCGCTCAATGGGCAATTGAGCGGCGGCTTCCGTTTCCGTTCGTAACACAGGAAGCGGGAGACCTGCCCAGAGAGTTTTTACCCGGTATGGCCGGTTTTTACCAAATACGGCGTTGTATGCGTCCGCGTTCTATTTCTACAAAACCAGGTTTCCATTTCGGGCTTGGACTCTCCGTCTACACTCAAGTAACCAGCCCTCTGCGGCGTTATGTTGATCTTTTGGCGCACGAGCAGATTCGCGCTTTTCTGAAGGGAACGGAAATAATTCAAGAAGACGCCCTATTCGCCCGCCTCACGGCAGGCGACGCATCGGCGACGGCGGCCGTCCGAGCGGAACGCGCTTCCCGCGCTTATTGGACCGCGGTGTATCTAGCTGATAAGAAAAGTTCGTTATGGGACGGCTTTATGATGGAAAAACGCGGTAATAAATCCGTGATTATGATTCCCCGCCTTGGTATGGAGACGCAAATTCTTTTGCGACGCGATATTGAACCCAACGAACAGATAACGCTCAAGCTTTCGTCCGTCAGATTACCGGAAAGCGAAGCTGTGTTCACTGAGGAAGTCTAATGGGAGAATCGAAGGTTTATAGTTTCCGTGTTCCTCGCCTTATCACCTAACTACGTTCCCTTGACAAAGAGCGAATTATTAAAGATACTGATGGCGGTATAGAAAGTATAATACCCTACCGTTAAACTTAATGGAGAAAGATAAATGGGCGATACAAGAGGATTCTTGAAAATCAAGCGGAAGACCGCGGGTTACAGGCCTGTGGAAGAGCGCATCAACGATTACAGCGAAGTCGAGGCGCAATTACCCGACGATGAGCGTATGTCTCAAGCGAGTCGATGCATGGATTGCGGGGTACCGTTTTGCCACTGGGCGTGTCCTGTGGATAACGTCTGCCCGGAATGGCAAGACAGGCTGTTTCGCGGGGATTGGGACAAGGCGTGGGCGGCGCTTGAAAGCGTGAATCCGTTCCCGGAATTTACGGGGCGCGTGTGTCCGGCCCTCTGCGAAGCGTCTTGCACGCTTGGCTTTAACGACGAATCGGTAACCATTAGGCAGAACGAATTTGCTATCATAGAAAAGGCGTTTGAGCGGGGACTTGTGGTTCCCCAGCCTCCGAAAAAGCGGAACGGCAAAAAAGTCGCGGTCGTAGGCGCGGGACCCGCCGGGCTGTCAGCCGCCTACTTCCTTAACCGATTCGGTTTTTCCGTTACCGTGTTTGAGGCTGACCGCAAAGTCGGCGGGTACCTACGCTATGGAATTCCCGACTTCAAGCTCGACAAGAGCTTCATTGACAGACGCATACGGCTGATGGAGGCGGAAGGCGTCATATTCAGAACAAACGCCCGCGTAGGCGAAGGCAGGTTCGGCTTTGGCGTGGGCGACGCGGCCGCGTCTTTTATTGACGCGAAAGACCTTGAGCGGGACTTTGACCTTGTGTTATTGACCATTGGAGCGCGTGAACCGCGGGACGTCGATATACCGGGACGGGAGAATACAGGCATTATGCAGGCGTTAGATTTTCTTTCGTTACAGAACAGGTCCCTTGCAGGCGAGAGCGGTAGCGGCGTTGAGCCGATAACAGTCTTTGGCAAACGAGTCGTGGTTATCGGCGGCGGGGACACAGGTTCGGATTGTGTTGGCACGAGTAACCGCCGCGGCGCGGTCAGCGTTACGCAAATAGAAGTCCTTCCCAAACCGCCGGAACACCGTCCGTCTGAAGAACCCTGGCCCCTATGGCCCAAAGTGTTGAAAACCTCCAGTTCCCACCTTGAGGGCGGCTCGCGACTTTGGTCAATTAACACAAAAGCGTTTATCGGGAATAACGGCAAAGTAACCGCACTGAAAGTCTGCCGCGTAGATTGGGCGCAAAAGGACGGTAAGTGGGTTATGGCGGATATTCCTGGGTCTGATTTCGAGATAAGAGCGGATTTAGTGCTTTTGGCCATGGGTTTTACGCACGTGGTACAGGACGGCGTGGCCAAGGATTTGAACCTTGAGCTTGACGCCCGCGGCAACATCCGTACACAAGGAAGCTTCCATACGTCGAATCCCAAAGTTTGGGCCGCGGGAGACGCTCGTTTGGGGGCGAGCCTTGTGGTACGCGCCGTTGCGGACGGTAAAGCGGCCGCGGAAGCCATTCTGCGGAAACTATCGGCGCATTAGTTCATGGATATATTAAGCGGCAAACGGGCTCTTGTTATAGGCGGAACTGGGGGCATAGGACAGGCGGTCGCCGCCGCGCTCGCGCAAAGCGGAGCGGAACTATTCATCCACGGCGGAACGTCTCAAGAACGAATGTCCATAGCGCTCGCGGCGGCGCGGTCATTCGGCGTTAAGGCTCAAGGACTATTGAGCAGAATAGACGGCAATGTTGAGCCTTTCCTAGAGTTTTGTCCAGAGCCTGACATTGTAGTCGCCGCGCACGGTCCCTTTTTGCGTAAACGGTTAGCGGAGACCACAACGGAAGACTGGCGCCTCATAACCATTAACAACCTTGCGTTTCCGGGAGCGCTGATTTCCGCGGTTCTGCCTGGTATGACCGCCCGCAAATATGGGCGCATCCTTCTTTTCGGCGGTACGGATACAGGAGCGATACGCGGTTTTTCCACAACCCCGGCGTATTCCGCCGCGAAGACGGGGCTTGCAGTCGTCGCTCGGTCAGTCGCGCAGACAGCAGCGTGCTTCGGCGTAACATGTAACATCGTCTGTCCGGGGCTCGTAGATACCGAATATGCGGACGCGGAAACCAAGATATATAACCGCGCTAAAAGTCCTTTAGGAATATCGTTGACTCCTGAAATAATAGCAAAAACGGCGCTGCACATCCTTGAGTCCCCGTCTTTGAACGGCGCGATTATCCAGATTGACGGCGGTATAAGTCTTTCTTAGACGACTTCACACGAGGATGGAATCCACCCCCGCTCTGTACTGCTAACGAACGGTGTCAGACACTTTTATCAATAGAGTTGCGTAAATGGGCGCAGTCATTTCAGGATGGGACATACATCAGGCTGACGCGCTGTATGGGCGCGTCAAGCCGTACCGGAAATAACATGAGCGGCGCATTTATTGCCCGGCGTAATGCCGTAAACACGCCGCGAAACGCTTACGGGAACACCCCCCGGATATTCCTGGCTTTAGCCAGTTTGGAAATCGCCAGCATATAGGCGGCGACGCGGAAAGACGCATGGTGTTCCTTAACGATGTCCAGCACCTGACCGAAACTGCGGATCATGACTTTTTTCAGGGTTTCGTTGATCTGGTCCTCTTCCCATGTGAGTTCCTGGATATTCTGTACCCACTCAAGATAAGACACGACCACGCCGCCGGCGTTGGCGAGGATGTCCGGCAGGATAGTTACCCCTTTTTCGTTCAGGATTTCGTCCGCTTCCACCGTGGTAGGGCCGTTGGCGCCTTCCACGATGATTTTTGCCTTTACCGAGTCGGCAAGCTCCCCGGTGATTTGGTTTTGCAAGGCGCAGGGTATCAGCACGTCGCAGTCGCAGGTCAAGAGTTCCTCGTTGGAGATTTTTTTGACGCCGACGGCGGTATAGCCTTCCAGGGAATTGCCGGAAGCGGCATGGTAGGCCTGAATGGCGGGAATGTCCAGGCCGGCGGGGTTATAATAAGCGCCGGATATATCGCTGACCCCCACAATCCGGTAACCCAGTTCGTAGAGTAGCTTTGCTGTTACGCCGCCCACGTTCCCCATGCCCTGTACCGCAATCCGGGTATTTTCTTTGGATATGTTGAGATGCTTCAGTATCTCCCCAGTTACAATGCTCACCCCCCGGCCGGTCGCTTCGGCCCGCCCCAGAGAGCCGCCTATTTCGATAGACTTGCCGGTAACCACGCCGGGGATCGCGTAACCGTGGAGCATACTGTAAGTGTCCATGATCCAACCCATGATTTCCGCGTTGGTGTTCACGTCGGGCGCGGGAATGTCTTTTTCAGGTCCGATAATCGGCAATATCGACGTGGTAAAACGCCGGGTTAAGCGTTCCAGTTCACCTTTGGATAATTTGGTCGGATCGACTTTAACCGCGCCTTTGGCCCCGCCGTAGGGCAGATTTACCACCGCGCACTTGAAAGTCATCCACGCGGCCAGCGCCTTTACCTCGTCAATGTCGACTTCCTCGTGGTAACGGATGCCGCCCTTGCAGGGTCCCCGGTCGCTAGAATGTTGCACCCTGTAGCCCTCAAAAAATCTGAGGTCGCCATTGTCCATTTTAACCGGAATTGCGACCTTCAGTTCCCGTTCGGGGTACTTCAGAGATTCGTAGTCGTTCCGTTTAAGCCCCAGTTTCTGCGCGGCCAATTCCAGAACCTGTAGCATATTTTCGTAGGGATTATACTTGTCTACCATAAATTGTTTCTCCTCTTTCAATATTGAGTA
>JAIRKH010000096.1 GCA_031260245.1 Treponema sp.
AAAATGTTGTTAATGCGAATGAATTAGTAACAAGTCCAAGAAATGAAGTAAAAACACCTGAAACAAAAGAGAAACATTTGTCAGTGTCTTCATGGAGGACAACAAATGTAAAACCATTAAAGGGAAATGGCGGGAAATTTACAAGTTGTTTTGGAGCAAACAGGATAATATTAGAGAATTTACCGAAAGGAAGACCAAAAAGCGTATTATTTTTGGAAAAAACGCTATACGCTGAAGACCCGGATAATAATCGAGCGGAACAACCGGGAAATCCATTGATGTACAGGAAGCCAAAGGCGGCGAGCATGATTTCAAAGTATATAAAGACGCCATAGAGAAGGGCATCGGCAATTCGATACCGCGAACCCGAAGACAATCCCGCCGTTGGCATCGCCTTTAGCGAAAACTCCGCGGCACTCCACGCCGGCGACTTCGCCTCTATGCGCTTGTCAGCGTTCCCCAACAAACTCGCCGTCTCCTACGAGAGCCTCAACGCAGGCGTCGGCGCAGGCTCCACCGTCGTTAAGGCGACCTTGCGCAACTCAGCAAGCTCCGTCATCGCTAGCGCAGAAGCCCCGTCTGCATCGAGCCGCCCGCCCTCAACGCCGATAAAATCCTCGCCGACAGACTCGTCTCCAGCGCCCTTCGCCTGCGTCAATATAGAACGGCGCGTAGGCTGCGCGTGCTTGCAAGCGCAGCCTACGCGCCGGGGTCAGCGGAGCCGCCTTTCGGACAATGCCCCGCGGGAAGTCGTTAAACAACCTTCGGCTGTTAGATAGCGTCCCGTTTGATTTTCTTGGTGGTAGTTTCTTCCATACGGTCGGCGAGAATGGTCGCGCGTGTGATTTTTTGGTAAGGCTGGAGACGCTGGTTCACTTCGGATATTATGGCGTCGATGCGGACTTTTACAGCGTCCGCGGACTGTTCTTTGAAAACTTCGGCGTTTGGAAACACCAAGGCTTCGATACCTTCGGTCTTCATTTTCTTATTAAGTACGAAACCTCGTACCATAATTTGCTCGATTTCATCGAAAAGCTGGAATTCGTTCTCGATTTCTTCTGGGTAGACGTTTTTGCCGCCTTCGGTAACAATCAAGTTTTTGGCGCGTCCCGTCAAGTAAAGGTAATTTTCCGCGTCGAGGTAGCCCACGTCGCCGGTTTTCAAGTACCCGTCTTCGGTAAAAGCCGCCTTTGTTTCCTCCGGCATTTCGAAATAGCCCTGCATCGCCATAGGACCCTTCACCGCGATCTCGCCTACGCCTCGCTCGTCAGGATTGAGAACCTTCATATCCACTTGGGGAAGAACCTTGCCCACGCTCGTTTCTTTGTAACGCTCTATCGGATTAAGCGTGATGATAGGGGACGTTTCGGTAAGCCCGTAGCCTTGGATGAAGTCCAGTCCGAGCTGGTTGTACTTGCGAAAGACGCTCGGCGCAAGCGGACCGCCGCCGCAGATACAGATGCGCAGCGTAGTAAGACTCGCCTTGTCCAGCACGAAACCGAACATCTTCTTGCCAGGATTCACCCCGAATATTTTCTTGATGAGACCAGAAATCTCCATCAGGAATGAAATAACCGCGTAAACTATCGCTCCTTTCGCCTTCAAACCGCGGAGCACGCCCGCAAGCACCTTGTTAAAGAGCATGGGCACGCCCAAAAGCATAGTGATTTTCGCCTGTTTCAGGTCTTTCAAGATGACTTGCGTTACCATTTTCTTGCCGAAGACCAGTTCCGCGCCCACGGAGATAGTTTCTATAAAGACCGCAAGCATAGTATAGGCGTGGTGGATAGGCAGGAGCGCGTAAAACACGTCGGTAGGATAGAGTTGGAGATGCCCTTGCGCAAGAAAACAGTCTGCCGTGAGATTTTGATGGGTAAGAACCACGCCCTTTGGGACGCCTGTCGTGCCGGACGTAAAGAGAATCGCCGCAACGTCGGTTTCCGTAACCGGGTCGATGATCGCTTCTTCGCCGTTCAGGTCGTAGATGTAAACGCCCACACCTTTTTTGAGCGACACGACCTCGCTTAAACCTTCTCCATTTTCAGCGTATCGTTTGTGTTTCTCTTCGTCAACGAACAGAATCTTCGCCTTTGACGTCCGCAAAAGCAGGTCCGTCTCTTCATTTTTAAGCTGGTAGTCGATAGGGACCACGGTCGCGCCCGCGTAAAGCACGCCGAGATAAGCGACCGTCCATTCAGGCGAATTCTTGCCTGTAACGGCGATAGCGTCTCCTTTGCGGACGCCCTTGCCGTGCAGGTACCGGGCGACCGCCTTTATCTTAACCAACGCCTCTTGATAAGTGAGGGAAACGCGGTCCGGGTCGTATATGGTGAAACACGGACGCTCCCCAAAACGGCTCGTCGTTATATCAAAGAGTTCAGGCAGGGTCGGCCATAAACCATTAAATTTCTTTCCGCGGTACGCGTCTAAAACTTTCCACGGCGTTCTCTCTATTGCTTTTGACATATTGTCTCCTTATTATTATTTTGACGCTAACTTCACGAAAAAGTTGCAGAAACTTGTTCCTCTTTCGTTTTTTGATAGGAATTCCTCTCAAGAGGCGAACTCTTTAAGCCCGTCTTGACAAATAGGCGTTGATTGTATTAATATACGGCGAGTGTCTTTCCATAAAGAAAAAAATGAGAAAAAAATAGAAAAGCTCTGTTTGCTGTTAATTCTTGCCGCGTTAGCCTTTTCTCCGCTTTCCGCTCAAGAAGGGACGGTCGCCGATACAGAAGTTTCCGCGACGGACGCTGAAACTGTGGAGGATGCGGAAATTCCTGCGGCGGACGCCGAAATCGTGGAAGATATGGAAGACGAGCCTGAAACGGTCGAGGAAATGGACGTCCGCACGTCAACCTTACAGGAGCTTGCTATCTGGTGCAGGTCTTTGGGGTTAAGCGAGGGCGGTACCAGAGAAGAGCTGGCGAACAGACTCCGCGATTACTATCAAATCCCCAAACCTGACGGAAGCGCTGAATCGAGCGGCCGCGTCATTATCATTGAGTCTGCTCAAAGCACTGAATATTTCAGTCTCGACGTGGTTAATGAAGACTATGCGCGGCTCAAAGGCCGAGTCGTCGTCAGCGTGAAAGACGGGGACGCGGTTCACCGCATCACGGCCGGGGAGATTCTCTACAACAGGACGCGTAATTTGATGAGCGCGTCAAACGGCGTGTCTTATGAAAAAAAAGAGGGCGATATGACTGAAACGTTCCGCGGGGACTCTATCACTGTGAATTTAGATAATTGGTCAAGCGTCTTCGTCAATGGGCAGTCGGAAAAAGCTGTGGAGAGCTCCGGCGCATCCTATCGTTTCGAGGGAACGATCATATCGCTCGACACGGAAAAATCAACGGTTCTCACTAAGTCAAGAGTCACCAACGCAAAAACCGAAGAGCCGTACTGGTCGTTGAGCGCATCCAAGATGTGGCTTCTCTCTGGGTCAGATTGGGCTGTCGCAAACGCGGTTCTGAAAGTGGGCGAAGTTCCCGTGCTTTACCTGCCGTTTTTTTACTTGCCTTCCGAAGAGATTATGTTTCATCCGGTCGTCGGGACGCGCTCGCGCGAAGGCAATTTCTTCCAAACAACTACCTATTTTCTGGGTGAATCGAAAGCCGCGGTCGCGTCTTCGGAGAGCTCTTTTACTAGTATGTTCGGAAATAGCGCAAACATGGAAAAAGAACGCAGAGGCTTGTTCTTGAGAAGCACAGGTAAGAAAAAAGCGACGTCCGCGGAACAAACCCGTCTCTCCTTGCTTTTCGACGCTTACGCCAACTTGGGCGCATACCTTGGTACCGAGTTTTCTATGCCGCGTAAAGGTATTCTCGGCGCTCTTACCGTTTCCGCGGGTATCGGCTACACTCGCAATATCTACAGGAACGGGAACAGCTATACTCCTTTTCAGGACGGCAAAGACGAATGGAACACCGAAAACTGGTTCTTATTCACAGAACTGCCTTTCCGCTATCGATTCAAGGCGACTGGATCGTTTTCCGGTAAATACGGCTCTCTCAACTGGACGGTTCCTTTTTATTCGGATCCTTATATTGAAAGCGACTTCATGGACAGGTCCGAAGCCTTGGATTGGGCGAAGATACTAAAAGGCTCCGCGGCGCAGGAGGAGGACACGACGACGACTTCTTCTTCCATCGGATCGTACTCATGGACGTTGAGCGCGTCCGTGAATCCGAAATTGCCGACTTTTTTCTCGCCTTACCTTTCAACCTTGTCGCTTTCAAGCTTGAGCAGTACCCTCGCTTTTAATAAAAAAACTTTGTCAGGCGCGAATTCCGCTTCGCCTAACCGGGAATTCTTTCACCCTGAAAAGTGGACGATGTTTTCCATTTCTACGTCAATCGCCGGAACGCCGCTTACATTAGGCGGAACTTCCACATCGACGATGCCCGCGGTTGAGGAAAAGGATTACTTTGAAGGTATAGGGGTACCGCGTTCTCCGTGGGGAGAGTCGGAAGACGTAGCCGTAGCTACGCCGCCGCCTTTGGAAGCTCTTGTTCCACCGGTTCTTACGCAAAAGTTCACTATGCCGGTCATGGGCAATCACCAATTCGTCGTAGACTACCGGTGGACGCCGACTGCGGCTTCGGAACTTCAGTTTGATAAGTCAAAGTGGACGAAACCCGAAGACATTGACTGGGCGGAACGGACGTCTGTACTGTCAACCGTTCGCGGCGACGGCAGCGTCGGCTTCGCTTTGAGTCAGAGTCAGGGCTTTTATAGTACAAGTACGCGCTTTTCCGAAACGAGCGCATGGCAAGATTACACCTACATGAATGAAGACGCCGCGGAATTTGATACGACCGCGGAAAGAGACGCGGCGCGTTTTCGCTCCTACCAGCAGACTCGATTCTCGTCGACTTACGAGTCTTCCGTAACTGTTAAACCTTTTTATTTGAGTCCCACATGGGGGAATACCAGCCTGCAATACTCTCTACGGGGCTTGCTCTACAAGGACGAGTACGACAGCAAAAGTACAGCCGCGGACCCAGAACGCAAAATCACCTGGGGCGACTACTGGGACGAAACGAACACGACGTCGCAATTTTCCGCGAATATCAACGCTTCTATCATGGACAAGACTCAGACTATAACGTTTACCAGCGAGTTGCCTCCGAAAGACGCCTCCATATCGGCGAATGGTTCATTCAATGTATGGCTTTTTTCGGCGAGCGTCCGCGGAAAAGTCTACGACCCTTTCGGTCTACAAGACTCGCGAAAAATAGACTCGCTCTCGAAGAAGGAGCGGACCTTTGACCCGCTCTATCTCACTGGAAACTTCAATTTTCCCGCGCCGGCGAACACGTTTTTGGGCGGCGAGAAGGGCGCCTCGTATTCAGCGCAACAATACGCGGTTTACGACCCGGAACTCGACGAATGGACAAATCTCACCTCTACGATAGCTCTGGGAAATTTCAGAACAGTCTTCACGATGACCCGTTCAAAAGGCTACTACTTGGACGTCAGTACCGGATGGGTGCAGTCCACCGACGAGGAAAAACTCAACCCTAACACGCTGACCGCCTCCTACAATCGTTCCTTCAGCAAGGACAAGCTCTGGAAAAACAGGCTCTCTTTTTCGGTAAACGCCTCTTCAAACCTGACCATTGATTTACAACGCTACACGTATTCCAAGTTCACATTCTCCTTGCGTTTCACCGTGAACATCGCCGATTTCATGGAATTGAGCTTCTCTACGAACTCAGAAAACAACGCTGTCTACCGGTATCTTCAAGACTTGCCTATGTTTCACACGGGAATCGAGATAGCCGGCGAAAAAAACGTCATCGCGGACTTGCTCAATTCTTTTAACTTCGGCGACGACGAAAAACGCAAGAGTTCTGGGTTCAAGCTCAAATCCTTCAGTCTGAACGCGGTTCACCATTTGGGCGATTGGGACGCCACATTAAGCGTAACGATGAGTCCGTATCTGGACAACAAATCGCATCCGCCAGTCTATAAGTTCAACAATCAAATCTCGTTCCTCGTGCAATGGAAACCCATAAGTGAAATCAAGACTGAAATGTCCTATGACGAAAGTAAGACCGACAATAAATGGATATTCAAATAGCCGTAGTTCTCCCGCAATAGAACGCGTGAATTGCGTTAATGAAACAGGCAAAGAGGTTATACGCAATTAATTCTTGAAATACTGGTAAAAAACATCTTGAATAGAAAAATAAATCGCCAAAACCTTCTTGCGGTTTTGGCGATGCGTATATATAATAAACGCATTGTGAAACGAAACAAACAGCGTTCAACAAACTATACTCTCTCTTGCAGGGCGGATACTACCATGTTTGTGCCCCCCCCCCCCGTATATATAGCATAGACCAATATCGTATAGCGGCTCGTACAGAAGGCGTCCGCGCGCCCGTCCTTTTAGGGCTTAACGCAGTGGCGTATCCCGCGCCAGAACCTGTACCATTTTCTTTAGAAAATGGAGCATTTTCTTTTCAGAGATTTAGTGTCTGACACCAAGCGAAGTTCAAGCAACAAAAGTGTCTGACACCCGATATTTGCGGCGTAACAAAAAGTGTCTGACACCACATGAAAACCCGCCGTGTGTCTGACACCAGCCGCCGCGGGAATATGGGTATAGTGATATTTAATAAAGTTTCCATAGCGCTTTTCTTAAAAGCGGGGTATGCGCTGTCGCGTAGCCCTGCTTTTTTTTATCCCTGAAATTTTAGCGGCTTAATCCCCGCTAATGACTGGTTGGATATACTATTTAATACTAGACAAAACAGTCAAACCCGCGAACAGGCGGACTTTCTACCGCCTTCCGTGAGCAAGGAGGGCGGTAGATTTTTTGTTCTGACTGCTTACTGATTTATAGGCAAGGCGTCTAACAAGGCGGATGTGGAATAGCTCGAATCTTCCGCCCAGAGCGCTATGCTTTTGACGGCCGATTGTAGTTTTAAATCGCTGACGTCGCCGTTCAGTTGGGAAAGCTTAACGGTCTGCACGAAATTACCCTGTTCGTTATAACCGATGAATGAATTAGTCGGGTATTTTGAAACGACGGCGTATTTTTCGTCTTTGACGGAACAAGTCGGAAAGACGAAACGCGGCTGGGGCGGCGGGTCAAAGGTGAACGCGCGCGCGGCTTGTTCTCCGCCCTTATTCACCAAGACCGCGCGATACTGTCCGCGGGGCAACGATTCGTCGCCCGTCATGGCGATGCTACGCGTACCTATCCACGTATGTCCGTCTTGTTCCACAATTACCCAGTCTTTTTCCGACAAACGCCATTCCAACCCCTCGAGGTCGTGATAGAGATAGAGATCCGCGAGATTTTCTACGCCGTCGTCGTCGTTCGCAATGACGAAAAAAGAGTAGCGTTCCACTGGTTTGGAATCGTTCTGAAAATACACGAGCCGCATATTGACGTACGCGATTTCAGGTTCCGTGTTAGAACACGCGAAGAGAAACGCCAGCGCCGCGAAATAAAGCGATTTCCTCTTAATATTCTTCATTTTTCCCTCCATTGGCAAGAGCCAAAAGTCCGTCTCGTTCTGTTTTCGCGAGGGCGCGGGTTGCGCCTTCCACAAGATTGTCCAACAGGATGTTCCCTATGCGAACGCGGCGGAGCAGGATTGAGTGCAGATGAAAATGGGAAAGAACTTTGCGGATTTCGCGGTTTTTCCCCTCAATCAACACGACGCGGATGGACTTTCTGTCGACTCTCACGACGTTTTTCGCATGATAAAGCTCCTCGTCAATCGCTATTCCACGCAGAAAGTCTTCAATAACCGCGTCTGGTATAGGACCCGTCGTCTGCACCAGGTACTCTTTCTCGATACGGCTTGACGGATGGCTGATTCGAGCCGTAAAGTTCCCGTCGTTAGTAAAGACGATGAGTCCGGACGAATGATAATCGAGACGTCCCACGCTGTAGAGCCGTTCCTTTATGTAAGACGGTAGGAGTTCCAGAGCAAGTCGCCGTCCCTGTGGGTCCGAAGCCGCGCAGATGTATTCGGGCGGCTTGTTAAGCAGGACGTAATGCAATCGATTCTCCGCAAACGCTTGCTTACCGTCGACGCGCACAAGGTCCCCCTCGTTCACCCTTGTTCCTAAAACCGCGACGGTTAGCCCGTTCACTGACACGCGCCCGTCTATGATGAGACTTTCGCAAGCGCGCCGCGAAGCGACGCCCGCGCGCGCAAGGTAAACTTGTAGACGGACTCCACTCGGATTCTCTCCTTGTACTTGATCCGAAACTCGTGAAATATTATTCATACTTTATTTTAGCAAATAAACCGATTTTTTTCTATAATATACTAACAGAGCGCGGGAATAGTTACTAAAATATCTTTTCTTTGTTATACTATATAATATGAAAACAGATTTGTTCATAGCAGGCGCTGGGCCCGCCGGACTCACAGCCGCGCAGTACGGGGCAAGGGCCGGCTTACGTGTTACGATAGCGGAGCGACTCGCGGTTGGCGGGCAGGCCTTACTGATTGATAATTTGGAAAATTATCCGGGCGCGGGCGGCGCAAACGACGACGCCCATAAGTCCGGATTTGAACTAGTGGATGCGATGAAGGCTCAAGCCGCGGCTTTCGGCGCGCGTTTCATAACGGACGCGGTTCACACGATTACGAAAACTTCGGACGGCTTTACGGTAACGACGGCGGATAGCGAACCATGGCTTGCATCCGCCGTCATCGTCGCAACAGGTACGAAACATAAAACGCTCGGCGTCCCAGGCGAGACCGAATTCTATGGGAAGGGCGTGTCCTATTGCGCTACCTGCGACGGTCCTTTCTTTAAGAGCAAGAGAATCTTCGTCGTAGGCGGCGGCGACGTCGCCGTTTCCGAAGCCGCCTACCTGTCGCGGCTTTCTAGAGACATTGTCCTTGCGCACCGTCGGGATAAACTGCGCGCTCAAAAAATTTTGGCCGATAGGGTTCTGCATAATCCCAACATAACAGTACGTTTTAATACCCGCATCGTGGAAATAATCGGCGAACAAAAAGTCAACGGCGTTATTCTTGAAGACGCGGCGTCCGGCGCAAGAAACAGAGAAGAAGCTGACGCCGCGTTTATCTTCATCGGCTCAACCCCGCAAATCCCAGACGTTCGCGGCGCGGAGTTTAAAACCGACTCGGAAGGATACGTCCTCACAGGACAAGATATGCAAACTTCCATTCCGGGTCTTTTCGCGGCTGGAGACTGCCGCAAAACGCCTTTTCGTCAGGTCGTCGTCGCCTGCGGCGAAGGCGCGATAGCGGCGCATTGCGCGGCCGCTTATATCGACGGTATGATCTGATATGCGGCGGCGTTTCCTGACTTTACTTCTATCGTTCCTTATTTCCTCCGCGGACGCCCAGACCGTTCTCACGCTGGACGCGGCGGTAGAAGCGGCTGTAAAGAACAGCATTGATTTACGGAAGTCCGGACTCGACCTCGAAGCCGCGGCCTATTCGGCGGAACGCCTATGGGCGGAAATGTTTCCAAGCATAAGTCTGGGGGGCGGCGCGAACTATGGGACGAATCTATTCACCGGCGAAAATCAGTTTAGCGCGGACGGTTTCGGGTACAGCGTTTCCGCAAGCGCGCACGTTTCGTTTAACGCGGGCGTTCCATACGCCATGAAACTTACCGCCCTTGCCTATCAGACGCAACTCTTGTCTTACGCGGACGCGAGGAAACAGCTAAAGATTCAGGTCGCAAAGGACTTCTACAGCCTCATCGCGGAAAAAGAGAATATTTCCGTTCTAGGAGCCGCTCTTAATCTGGCGGAGGGGCAAGAGGCGCGGAGCGCGACCGCGTTCAGAAACGGTCTCATAAACGAGAGGGTCAATTTGCAGAGTCAGCTTGCCGCGGAGACGGCGCGTTTGGCGTTGATAAGGGCGGAAACCGCTTACGCGGCGAACCTACGGGACTTCCTCACGCTTCTCGGCGTTGAAGAAGGGGCTGTTCTTGAAGGGAAAATTGAGATTGCGAAGTTCGACGAGTCCGCGGAAGAGCTTATCCTATTTCTGGATAAAAGACCGGACATCGTGAGTAGGAAGCAAGACGTCGAAAGGCTTGAGATTATCGCAAAGCGTCAACAATACGAGAAAAAAGCGCCGTCTTTCAGCGCTGGCGTTACATGGAGCGGTTCGGGCAACGAGTTCTCCGATAGGTTAAGCGGCAGCGTCTCGATTGACGTTCCTGTGGAACCGTGGATTCCGGGAACAAAGTCCCATCAATCTCTGAAAACCGCGGCGTTAGACGTTGAAAAAGCGCGTCTCGATCTTCAAGACGCGGAAAATAAAGCGAAGAATGAAATCAGAAGCCTCGCCGCAAACCTCCGCAGTTCTTGGCAAACGATAGAAACGGCGCGTCTACAAGTACGGGTAGCGGAACGCGTCTATCAGGTAACGGAGAGCGGGTTTCAGCAGGGCGCGGTAGAATTGTCGGCGTTAGAAGACGCCCGTAACAACATGAGTCGAGCGCGTCAAGAACTTCTGTCAAGCGAATCCGCCTACAAGACGCTTACGCTTGATTTAGACAAAGCGGTGAACCGATAAGCCTTTACACGCCCAGGAGAATGTGGAAAGGACGCGATGTTTTCTATGCAGGGGTGAATTACGCCGAAGGGACGTTTTTGCTTGTCTGTTTCTTATTATTTACCGATAATAATATTATGCTTATTTCTTTACTTATTGTTGGTATCATACTTATTATCGTTATTATTATATTTGTAATGGCAGCGAGTCATGTGAAAACAGGCTGGGGCGGTAGAAAAACTTCAAAAGAGAGTAACGCTTCTCTCAAAGAGGCGAATAAGAGGCTCGCTCAAAATCCCAAGGATCCTCAAGCGCTTCTCACGGTGGCGAATTATTATTATCAGATGGAGGCGTGGGAGAACGCCTACAAAACTTACGGAACTCTTACCGAAGTAGGCGGCAGTAACGACGAATTCACCGTATATTCGCGCCATGGCGCGTGCGCCTTGAAGCTGGGACTTACGGACGCGGCGTACGAGAGCTTCACTGTGGCGCGTTCTGTCAGGCAAAATGATTTTGATGTTAACTTCAACCTCGGTTTGATGGAGTTCCAGAAGAACAACTACGAAAAAGCGGCGGCGTTTCTCCTAGTCGCGCGTACCGCGAATCCTGAAGATGCGGCGGCTCTTCGGTATCTGGGGCACGCCTGTTTCAAGATGAACAAATACAAGGAAGCTATGACCTTCATCCGTCAAGCTATAGAACTTGCGCCTGACGACAAAGAATCTCTCTATGTGCTGGGCGAGTGTTACTTTGAGGCGGGTCAGACGGATCAGTCTTTGAAGATTTTCACGCACCTGCGCCCGGACCCGGCGATAGGCGCCATCGCCTCGCTTTTCGCTGGCAACATCCATACAGACCAACGTCAATACGACAAAGCTATCGAAGACTTTGAAATCGGTCTGAAGCATGACGACATAAAGCCGGACGTTCTGATGGAACTGCGCTATAAATTAGCCGTTTGCTACATAGGGTTAAACGACGTCCCCAAGGTTCTGCCTCTTTTAAGACAAATCCACAACGACAATCCAGCGTATAAAGACGTTTCCACGCTCTTAACCAAGTATCAAGAACTCAACTCCAACAAAAACCTCCAGATATTCCTGATGGGTTCCTCCGCGGACTTTGTGGCGCTCTGCCGAAAAGTCGTGATAGCGTATTACATCAAAGGTAAGGTAAAAATCACCGACATTTCGGTAACGCGGAACGATTGGACCGACATAACCGCGGAAGTGAACACGCCCAGATGGTCGGACATCGTGATGTTTCGGTTCATCAGAACACAAGGAGTCGTCGGCGAGCTGATTTTACGGGACTTCCAGTCGCATCTGAAGGACCTCAAGGCGGGTAAGGGCATCTGCGTCACGGTCGGGACATTCAGCGACGAGGCAAAGCACTTTACCGAAGCCCGCCTCATAGACTTGATTGAAAAAGACAAGTTCACTTCTATTCTGAAAAACATAGAATCCCGCGCTCAAGCCGGGGACGCAAAAAAATAGAGACAAAAGGTAACCGGAGTTCCGGACTCCTGTTACGGGCTTGGGGACTCTACTCTCTTTTAATTTACCTTTTATCAGGCGTCAGACGCTCACAGCGCTTGCGGGGCGGACGCGTCGCAGACGCGCGGAGCATGGTTGGGGGTAGCGGGAGACGCGGTTCCGCGCGGCTCGCGCATAGAGGGGCGCGACACAGGGTTGACTGTGCGCCAAGCTCTGCGCCAAGCTCTGTTTAGGGAAAGCGCGCCTCCTGCTTGTTAATAAGTCGTCTCATTGTCATCTCCATATAGCCCTAATCGCGCTTTTTATGTCTTTGACATGAAGTATATCTGGGGCGGACGTCTTTTTCTCGGCTTGGGTTTCCGATTCTGGACCGACAAAGCGGTCAAAGCCCATGTTCAGACTGGCTTTCACGCGCGCGGGCAGGCGGCGCAGAGGTCTCACCTCGCCCGCAAGGGACAGCTCCCCGGCGACCGCGGTCTTCATGGGTAAGGGAATGTTCGCGCGCGCCGAATAAAGAGCGGCCGCCAGCGCCAAATCAATCCCTACTTCAGAGATGCGTATGCCGCCCGCGACATTGATGTAAAGGTCCTGGTCGGAAAGACGCAGGTTCAGATGCTTCTCCAACGTCGCCGCGATGCGCGACACGCGAGAGCCGTCTATTTTGTCAGAAAACACGCGGCTCATCGCGCCCTTCGCCGGAACGGTAAGCGCTTGTATTTCCACAAGCAACGCGCGCGAGCCTTCCATAACCGCGGCTATGGACACGCCCGCGGGCAACTCCCCCTCGCGGCGCACCAGAAATAATTGAGACGGGTCTTCAACCGCAGCTAAACCCTTTTCCGTCATCGTAAATATGCCGATTTCGTCAACCGAGCCGAATCTGTTTTTGGACGCGCGCAGGAAACGCGAATCCGCGTCGTTTTGCTCAAAGTAAAGTACCGCGTCTACCATGTGTTCGAGGGTTTTCGGACCTGAAATGACGCCTTCTTTAGTAACATGGGCGACGAGGAATAGAATCGCGTCGTGTTCTTTTACCCAAGAAATGAGTTCCCACGCGCAGAACTTCATCTGGTTCACGGTTCCGGGTATGGGACCGGCTTCATCGGTATGCAGGGTTTGAGCGGAATCCACAATCACAACGACGGGCTTGACCGCGTTCAGAACGATCTCGATTTCCGCAAGCGCGCCTGTGCAACAGACCTCGATGCGGTCGCTGCGGCTGTTTTCCATAAGCCCAAGCCTATCCGCCCGCATACGCAGTTGCCCCGCAGATTCCTCGCCAGAAACGTAGAGAATACGCCCGTTCGTCCGAGCCGACGCGGCCGCCTGGAGAAGAAGCGTCGACTTACCAATGCCTGGCTCCCCGCCGAGTAGAATCGTGGAGCGTTTCAGCGCCCCGCCGCCTAACACGCGGTCAAATTCCGCAACCCCGCACGAAACGCGAACGCCTTCCGACGGGTCAACCGTAGACAAAGGCAGGGACCGCGCCGGTTTATCGTTCCTCGCGGAAAATCCTCCTGTTTGCCCGCTTAAACCCGCTGTTTCTATGAGCGTGTTCCATTCCCCGCATTCAGGACAACGCCCCAGCCATTTTGATTCCTCGTGGGCGCAGTTGGAGCATCGAAAAACGATTTTTCTGTCTTTCTTATTCATTATGTAAGATAATAACACAAGGCGC
>JAIRKH010000104.1 GCA_031260245.1 Treponema sp.
CCGCTTCGCTTTTTTGATGAACGAGAGGAATAATAGCTTGAATAGGGGGTCGAGCAGGCTCATGTCGTCGTGGTCTATTTTCGACGTAACATGATACGTCGCGTCCTCGATAAGTATTCGTGGTTTTCTCATGCTTACAATACGGACTTGTTATGAAAATTGCTTCGGTGTCAGACACGAGGGCGGCAGGAGCGCGCGGGCTGTACTGAAACGAGGGCGGTATGCGCGGCCGGATTCAGTCGAATACCGCGACCGAATGTGGCGGCGGCTGTTCGCCGTCAAACGCGCTGAAAACGAGCCGCCCGAATCGGCGTTCTAAATCCTCAAGGCGGGTCGTTTCTCCGCCAGTGTAAACCACAATCAAATCCCTGTCCATGGGGGAAATCGGCTCCAGCCGCCAATAAAAGATTTCGCCGTCTTCCGCGAAGTTCAGTGCGCTGTTGTTGATAACGTCGATATTGGCGAGTCGGAACTTGACGAGGCGTTGAAAAAACGCAAGTAAGCTCTTGTCTTGCCGCTCCTCGTCCCATACCATTGGACCGCGGCATTGGGGGTCCCCGTCGCCGCTCATGCCGACCTCGGTACCGTAGTAGATGCATGGGGAACCGGGACACAGGAATAACGCGATGAACGCGTTCCGTAGCGCTTGTTTGTCTCCGCGCGCGGTCGTTAAAGCCCGCTCCGTGTCGTGAGAATCCAGCAGGTTAAAGGCGCCGCGGTTGCGCCTGTCGTCGTAGCGGGATAGGGCGAGGAAGAGTTTGTCGGTGAATGCGCGCGCATTGATATTCTTCTTTAGAAAGAAATCCGAAATTGCGCCGCCAAGCGGGTAGTTCATTGCCGAGTCAAAGAAACCGCCGTTGACCCATTCGGACGCGTCATCCCAGATTTCCCCGACTACATAAAAGTCCGCCTTGGCGCTGTGCGCGAGCGCGGAAAATTCCCGCCAAAAATCAAAGGAAACCTCGTTCGCCACGTCCAATCGCCATGCGTCAATATCGCACTCCTTTATCCAGTAGAGCGCCGCGTCGAGCAGGTATTTGCGCGCTTGCGGATTCTCGGTGTTCCATTTCGGCATACGCGGAGTAAAGGCGAAACAGTCGTAGTCCGCGTTTCGCGGGTCCTCGTATTGTTCTTTCACTGGAAAGTTGTGTATATGAAAAAAATCTTTGTAAGGGGATTTCTCTTGCCGCTCAAGTACGTCCCGCCAAAACGGGTGTCTGTTCCCAATGTGGTTGAATACCGCATCGAGCATCACGCGGACGCCCAAATTGTGCGCGTCTGCGACCAGCGTTTTTAACGCCCCTATTCCACCGAAATGGTCGTCAACGCTAAAATAGTCTTCGACGTCGTATTTATGATTCGACGGGGATTTAAATATAGGAGTGAGGTATATACCGTTCACGCCTAAGTTCTTTAAATAGGCGAGTTTCCGCCGAATTCCTTCGAGGTCTCCACCGAAGAAATTGCGGTGAGTTGGTTTGTCTTTTTCCCAGTCCGCGAGAGTATCGGGTGGAACGCTTGCGCCGCTTCGGTAAAATCTGTCTGGAAAAATTTGGTACCATACTGTTTTTTCCGCCCATGCGGGCGTTTTCGGCGCGTCTACGGTATGGATAAATGGGTAGAAGAAGTGGTTGTGCGGGGCGGTCGCGGCCGCATCCGAAAACGGTTCGAGTCCCCATTCCGAGAACCAGCTCGTTTCGCCGTTGTCAAAAGACACGCGAAACCCGTATTTCAAGCGCCGCCGCGATGGAACGCCAATCTCCACCCGCCACATCAGCTCTGAACCGCCCGAAAATTGCTTGTGGAACCACGCTGTTTTATAGCGCCAGCGCCATTCGCCGTCTACTTGTACATAGTCAAAGGGGTCGTTGTAAAGCAGTTCTATATTTTTGACGTCTGGCGTGGAAATTAGGCGGATAACAATCTTTTGTCGCCGCGCGTCAAAATAACGCCATGGCGGCGTGGAATGGTGTCTGATTTTCGCAAAATACTCGTTCATAGTTCTCTGAAAGTATATGGTTGGAAGGGGAACTAGGAAACGGCGCGGCGAAAACGAATCTCTGTTTCCTAGTTCCCTGTTTATATTAAGCTTGTCCTGCGGATCCCAGTACGTTGACATTCTTGTGCGTGTACATTTTTTTCAACTCGTCGCGGGCGGGCCCTAGATACTTGCGGGGGTCGAATTCTTCAGGCTTCTCGGCAAAGACTTTGCGGAGGAGCGCGGTCATCGCCAGTCGGCCGTCGCTGTCAATGTTGATTTTGCATACCGCGCTTTTCGCTGCTTTACGTAGTTGTTCTTCGGGGATGCCTACTGAGTCCGCTAGTTTGCCGCCGTATTTTTCAATCATCTTGACGTATTCAATCGGAACCGAAGACGAGCCGTGCAACACGATTGGGAAACCGGGTAGTTTCTTCTCGATTTCTTCCAGGATGTCAAAGCGCAGAGGCGGTGGAATGAGGATGCCGTCCGGGGTGCGGGTGCATTGTTCGGGTTTGAATTTGGCGCGTCCGTGACTTGTGCCTATGGAAATCGCTAACGAATCCACGCCGGTCTTGCCGACGAAGTTCTCCACTTGTTCAGGTTGCGTGTAATGGCTGTGTTCGGACGCGACGTCGTCCTCGACGCCGGCAAGCACCCCAAGTTCGCCCTCGACGGTTACGTAATCCTTGCGGGAATGCGCGTATTCCACGACTTTTTTGGTGAGCGCGATGTTTTCCTCGTCGGGTTTGCTGGACCCGTCAATCATTACGCTGGAGAAGCCGCTTTCAATGCAATCTACGCATAGTTCAAACGTGTCGCCGTGGTCGAGATGCAGGACAATGGGAATGTCGTATCCGAGTTCATGCGCGTATTCCACAGCGCCCTTTGCCATGTTCTTGAGCAAGTTCTGGTTCGCGTATTTGCGCGCGCCGGAGGAAACCTGCAAGATGACCGGAGACTTGGTCTCCACGCAGGCTTGGATAATCGCCTGCAACTGTTCCATGTTATTGAAATTATACGCTGGAACCGCGTATCCGCCTTTCATTGCCTTGGCAAACAGCTCTTTCGTATTTACCAGTCCCAATTCTTTATAACTTGTCATAAAAACTCCTTGTTTCAAAAATTTTACTCTATTATAAACGTCTTGTTGAGAATTGTCTAGGGTTTTAAATAAGCAAATTCTCATGCCTTGATTTAATCGCCTTACCCCCTTGACAAAATCCGTTTGTTCGGGTAGACTTATCCATAAACATATTAAAGAAGGAGATAGATTTGGCATATAACGCGGTATCGTCATATAAAAGTACAAGTATAAAGACGGCAAGCCCATCTCAACTTTTGGTCATGCTCTACGACGGGGCGGTTCGTCAGTTAGACGTAGCTATAGATTTGCTCGACGAGTATGATAGAAACGGGAAAAAGGACCCGTCAAAGATAGAACCAATTGGTAAGGCGGTCGTCAAGACCCAGAACATCGTCACCGAACTCATGGCTTCGTTGGATTTTGACCAGGGCGGCGAGATTGCCCAAAATCTCTTCAACCTCTACACATGGTTTAATCGCGAGTTGACTGACGCGAACATAAGACACGATAGGCAGAGAATCACCGTGGTCCGTAACCTCCTCAGCGAATTGCGCGGCGCGTGGTCCGAAGTGTCGGTGAAGCTTGCCTCTGTGGAAAAAAGCAACCCCGTTCCCAGTGTAAATATTTCCTATTAGCAGGCTCTATGACAGCAATCACGCCGGAAGAACTAAAAGAACGGGTAGCTGTGGTGAAGCGTTTCCGCGAGCTTCTACGCGAACAAAGGGAACGATTCTCCAATTATCTCGACGTCCTTGACAAACAGAAAGTTGTTGTTGAAAAGGGAAACGCGGAAGATATTCTCTCCCACATTGAAATAGAAGAAAAGATGCTTTCCGACATTTTCTCTATACAGAAAGCCCTTGCTCCGCTCGAACCGCTCTACCGTACAAGCGTCAAAACCGTCAAAGCGCCTGATGTGGCGGAAATCCAATCCGCTCTCGAAAATCTTAAAACCGAAGCTGTCCAAAAAGTCAAACAAAACCGCGATATCCTCGGAATTCGTATGAGCGAGTTGAAGAAACAAATGGAAGTCCTCCGAAATAATCCTTATGCGAGGCGTTCCGTCCGCTTCATGGCTGGCGATAACGCCTCGTTTGTGGATATGGAAGGGTAGGGGAGTAGGAGGAAAAGTTTTTATTAGAAACAAAGTTTGATATTTTACGCAACGAAGTATAATAACAAATCAACTCTCGATTCCCTAAAACGTTTTTGAAGGAGATTTATTTGACGCTATCCCCCCTTTACCTGATAGACGCATATGCGCTTATTTACCGTTCATATTTTGCCTTTGTGAGGAGGCCGTTCCGCAATTCGGAGGGTAAGAACGTGTCCGCGCTTTTCGGGTTTGCGCGAACCCTGGCTGACATCCTCGACAAGGGCGTCCCTTACGCGGACGGTTCGTCTCAAGCGCCGGAGTTGCTCGTCGTCGTCTTTGACTCGCGGATCAAAACTTTCCGACACGAGCTTTACGCGGATTACAAAGCGAATCGGAGTAATGCGCCGGAGGACCTGCATACCCAAGTTCCGCTCATCGAGGAACTGCTTTCCGCGCTTGGCGTCCCCGCGATGTCTGCCGAAGGCTTTGAAGCGGACGATATCATCGCTTCGCTTGCGGAAAGATGCAGGCTGGAGAAGCGCGAGTGTTACATCCTCTCCAGCGACAAAGACCTCCTCCAACTTGTGGGCGACGGTATCTACGAACTGCGCCCTTCTAAAGACCAAACCGAAAACTGGGAACTTCTGGGCGTGGACGAAGTCAAGGAGATGTGGGGCGTTCCACCCTCGCTTATGCTCGATTTCTTGTCCCTCGTCGGCGATTCCTCAGACAATGTGCCGGGCGTAAACGGTATCGGCGATAAAACCGCGTTAAAGCTTATGCTGCGATACGGCTCTTTGGATGCAATCTACGCGAATATCGCCGCTATTGAAGGAACTGTCGGGAAGAAACTGGCGAAAGGGCGGGAAAGCGCTTATTTTTCAAGAAAACTCATCGCCTTACGGAGCGATGTGCCGCTGAAATACGATTCGCTCGAAGATTTTTCCATAAGCGACATAAACAGACCGGCAGGAGCGGCGATTCTTGTACGGGAAGACTGCCGCGAGACCGCGGAAATGTTTTCAAAGGGAGTGTGGAAAGCCGTGTTAGAGAAAAATGTGCAAAAGCAACAGGACACGGCCGCTCTTTCAGGGAACGGCGTATATCGGACCGTACTTGACATCGCGGAGATTCGGGCGATTCTGGAACAGGGACGCAAACAGGGATGCATAGCCCTCGACTTTGAGACTGATTCCCTGGACGCATGGCACGCCAAGCCCGCAGGTCTGTCCCTCGCGGTCAATCCCAAGGAGGCTGTCTATGTGCCGGTCGCGGCTCACGCGGGCGTTTCGCCGTTTGTCGACCCGGACTTGGTGAAGGAGGCGCTTATCCCGCTATTCGAGGACCCCGATTTTACTATAATCGCCCACAACGCCAAATACGACTACGAGGTTTCTCGCGCTTGGGGCTTTAAGCGGTGGCGGTCAAAGATTTGGGACACGATGGTCGCCGCATGGCTCATTGACCCGGAACGCTCTAGTTATTCTCTTGACAACCTTGCCAGTCTTTATTTCAATTATACGTCTCTGGCTTACCGCGAGGTCGTGCCGAAAGGAACGACCTTTTTGGATGTGTCGCTTGACAATGCCGCCCGCTATTCAGGAGAGGACGCGGATCTTTGCTTCCGCCTGAAAGCGCTTTTGGAACCCCGCCTAGGAGGCATGAAGTCCCTGTTTTATGGGCTTGAGATGCCGCTTTTGCCGATTCTGGCTGAAATGGAAGGAGTGGGAATTCGCATTGAAAAGGAAGCTCTTGCCGAGTACGGCGTTGAAATAGCCGCATCTCTAGGTAAGATTCAGAGCGAGATTTTTCAAGCGGTGGGGCATAAGTTCAACATTGCGTCGCCGTTGCAGTTACAAAAAGTGCTTTTTGAGGAGCGCGGGCTTAAACCTGGTAAGAAGACCAAGACCGGCTATTCTACAGACATGATGGTTTTGGAGGATCTCGTCGGCGCGGATCCGGTACCCGCATTGATTCTCCACCACCGTACTCTTTCCAAGCTTAAATCAACTTACATTGACGCGCTTGCGAAACTTGCGGACGTGGACGACCGAGTCCACACGAGTTTTGTGCAAACCGGCACCGCGACCGGGCGTTTGTCGAGCCGCGACCCGAATTTGCAGAACATTCCTGTACGCGGCGAGGAAGGGCGGCGTATTCGGAAGGCTTTTGCGGCGCGTCCGGGGCATCTGCTTATTTCAGCGGACTATAGACAGATTGAGCTGGTGGTTTTGGCGCATCTTTCCGACGACGCGAACCTCGTATCCGCGTTCCGTGACGGCAAAGACGTGCATATACGTACTGCCGGGCTAATTTTCGGCGTCGACGAGGACGCGGTTACGCCTGACCAGCGCCATATCGCCAAGATAATCAACTTCGGGGTGATTTACGGCATGAGCGCGTTCCGCCTTGCGAAGGAACTCGGCACGAGTCGCCACGAGGCGGCAGCCTTCATAAACGCGTATTTCAAAACCTATTCGGGAGTGAGCCGTCTCATCGCCGAAATCATCAAACGAACTGAGGAGACAGGCTTTGTTACGACGATTATGGGGCGCAAGCGACTGATTCCGTCTATCAATTCGTCGAACAAGCTCGAAAAGTCCAGCGCGGAACGGGTGGCTGTGAACACGCCGATTCAGGGTTCCGCGGCCGACATCGTAAAAATCGCTATGTTAAACGTTGACAAGGCTCTTGCCGAGACGAATTGTCCTGCGCGGTTGCTATTGCAGGTTCACGACGAGCTTATTCTCGAAGCGCCTGAATCAGCGGTCAACGACGCGGCCGCCATCGTGCGGAAGTGTATGGAAAACGCGGTCAGCCTTAAAGTCCCTCTTCGTATAAGTATGGAAGTCGGCAAACGATGGGGCGATTTCCGGTAGATTCTGCGACTCGTTCAATTTAATTGAACGAGTCGCAAACCATGAGTATTTTTTACAAAACGACCGAATTCCAACCGATACAGACTATAAGAGGAAAGAACGATGGCAGTGAAAATAATTAGCATTCCGGACGGCAAGATATGCGACTATATAGACGAAAAATTTCGCAAGGACACGCCTGAGGAATATGTCCGTCAAACCGTTGAGAAGCGGCTTGTCAATGAGCACAAATACCTTTCATCGCAAATAAAGATTGAATTCCCGCTTGCGTTAGGCACGCTCAGGCCAAGGGCTGATATTGTCATATTTGATAAAGACGCTGAAAATCAAACGCAGGAACATATAAAAATCATCATCGAATGTAAAGCGGAAAATGTTGATATCCGTAACGCGAAAGACGGGGTCGAACAGCTTAAATCGTATATGAACATCTGCCCAAATTGCGAGTGGGGTATGTGGACAAACAGCAGACAAAAGGAGGTACTCAGGAAATATAAAAATGACAGAGGGCAATATGATTATATGGAATATAATGATATTCCTTCCGCCGATGGAAAACTTGAAGATATAGACCGTCCCAAGCGGACACCCTCAAGAACGCTTCTGATGATAATCTGCTCTTTGTTTTCAAAACCTGTCATAATCATATCTATGCCAATGACGGGCTTCAAAAGCAGCCGGCATTTTTTGAGTTTCTTAAAGTAATATTTTGCAAAATAGAAGATGAAAAGAATATTGGCGCGCCCCTGGAATTTTACGCGGAATCAGAGGAGCGATCCAATCCCGACGGGCAACTTACCGTACAAAAACGTATTGCCAAAATTTTTAAGCGGGTAAAGAAAAAGCAGGGGAAAATATTTGAAGCCAACGACGAAATAAAACTTACGCCGAGGAGCCTTGCTTATGTTGTCAGCGAACTACAAAAATATAGTTTGCTTAATACCAATATTGATATTAAAGGAAAGGCTTACGAGGAGATAGTTGGAGCAAATCTTCGGGGCGACAGAGGGGAATTCTTTACGCCAAGAAATATTATGAAGATGACGGTAGAAATGATCAACCCAAAAGTCAACGAGCGGGTTCTGGACAGTTCCTGCGGAACGGGCGGTTTTTTGGTAAACGCCATGACCCATGTCATGGAGGAACTCGAAAAAAAATTTATCGAGGAAACCGGTATTCCAAAAGCGGAATGGAATAATGATTTTCAAAAATGTATCAGGACAGAGTCAAGGAGATGGCGAAAACCTATTATTTTGGATTTGACATAAATCCCGATCTTGTTAAAGCCACAAAAATGAATATGGTTATGAATAATGATGGAAGCGGCAATATATTACAGGCGAATTCACTGCTTCCACCCCATGAATGGACAGACGAGTTTAAATCCAAACTCGTCGAGGCGTTAAAAGC
>JAIRKH010000019.1 GCA_031260245.1 Treponema sp.
CGGCTGACAGCCTTCGGCTGCTTATTGTTAGTTTCTTTGCTTTTCAATATACTCGTAATCGTAATTGGAAATAATAATGGATAATAACGAATCAATATGGATTAAGGGAATAGAAGCCGTGTTGAACGCGGTTTTGCCCTCCTCCCCGGACGCCGAATGGGTAGAGCGCGTGTTTCCGGGGGTGAACGTCCGGCCGGAGCTATGCGCGGCGCTTATAAGTCCGGGGCGGGACCTACTCGCGCGCGGGGGCAAGCGGTGGCGCCCTCTGCTCATGTCCCTGGTCTGCGGCGCTTTGAGCGGCGACGATAAAGCTCTGCCCCTTGCGCCCCTTGTGGAAATCGCCCACAACGCCAGCCTTATTCACGACGACATCGAAGATAATTCTCCAGAAAGACGCGGACAACCCGCCGTTCATATACGTTACGGCGTGGATACGGCGCTCAACAGCGGGAGTTTCTTGTATTTTCTGCCCCTCGTCTGCGTCAACGACTTGGAAGCGTCTTTTCAAAACGAAGTCTTTCGGCTTTGGGCGGAATACCTGCGCCGCCTGCATCTGGGGCAGGCTTTGGATATAAGCTGGCATAAAAACGAAACAGCGAGTCCCTCGCCCGATGAATACAGCCTCATGTGCAGACTCAAGACGGGTTCTCTGTCCCGCCTCGCCGCAACGCTTGGGACTTTCGCCGCAAGACCGCCCGGCTACCGCGAAATCGCCGAAATCTTCGGCGAGGCGGCTGAAAAACTGGGCGTGGGTTTCCAAATCATGGACGATGTGAAGAATCTAACGGGAGATATTGCGGGCAAGCAACGCGGCGACGATGTTGTGGAAGGCAAAAAAAGCCTGCCCGTTCTGCTTTACGCGCAACGTTGCGGTGGAGATATGAGGACTGTGAATCGCTGTTTCGCCGCGGCGCGTAGAAACGGCGCGGACGCGCCGGAAGTTGCAGAGCTTATCGAGAAACTACAACAATCCGGCGCGATCCTTCAGGCGCAGACCCTGGGGCGGCGGCTCATTCATTCCGCCCGCTCCGTTTTCGCCAGAGAAACGGTCCGCGGCTGTCGTCTGCTCCCTCAAGAACAGGAGTCGCTGTTGAACTTGATTGACTTGATTAGTTGATTAGTAAAACCGCCGCGAAACGCGGCAAGCCGACTTTCTCTTTACAAGAATCGCCCGTGTCTTTTTTGAAAACCGATAAGTCGCTTGGAAAGCGTGTCTGGCGCCTTCGCGTAGCCGTCTAGTCGGGCGCAGACTAGTTCACTAACTCCGCTTGTTAAGAAGTCGTTAAACAGGCTCCGCCTGCGTCAGGGCGCTGATTTTTTCCGCGGCTTGCTCAAAATCAAAGGACCCTACGAGTGCAAGGATTTCGGCGGCGGCGCGGTTCTCTATACAGGACGTTTTTTTGAGGCGCGCGGCGATATTTTCCGCCTCCGTCGCGTTGAATTCCAGACAGGCTTCCCTCAATTCCTTCAGGTCCTTGATAATATCTTCAGAGAAGGGCGGCTTTTTGGAGGGCGCATCGTTCATCAACGGCGCGTCAGACGCCAAGAGTCCGATTTTAGCCAATTCAGAGCGGAACGCCATCAACGCTTCGCAAAACGGCTCTACACCCTGACGGCAATCCTCTTCGGCGCATTCTCTACCCGCCTTCTCTAACCTGTCCGCCCACTCGCCCAAAGGCGCTTGCCCTATGGTCTTTAGAATCCCCTTGAAGCCGTGAGCCTTTATGGTGAATTGAGTCCAATCCCCAGAATCTACGCTTACCTTGAGCATGCGCACGCCCTCGTCGAGACCGTCGCAGAATTGGCGCAGAATACGGTAATACGCGGCGCGGCTCTTGCCCGAATATTTGACGCCTTGAGCGGCGTTAAGCCCGTCGACGGCGCAGAGCCGCCCGAACAGTTCGTCCAATTGTTCCTCAGGCGCGGGAACCGCATCGTCCAAGTCGATGATTTTGTCGCGGGGCAACCACCTCAATAGAATGCTTTCTAGTTGTCGGTCGTCAATGGGTTTTGAGATAAAATCTTGCATACCCGCTTGGATGAAGGTTTCTTTTATGCCTGAAACGGCGTTCGCGGTCAGAGCTATAATGGGCGTCTCTCGGAATATATATCTTTCTCTATCGGTACAAGCTTCGTCTCCTAAGAGACGTATCATCTTGACCGCCTCGACGCCGTCTACTTCTGGCATCATGTGGTCTATAAATACGATATCGTATCCGCGCCCATTCTTCGTCTTCTCTTTTACCTTCCTGACGGCTTCAAGACCACCAGTCGCGGTATCCGCTTCTATGCCATGCAGCGACAGGAACCCAAGCGCCACCGTAAGGTTGACAGGCATATCGTCAACTACAAGGACAGACGTCCCCTTCTTCGCCATGACGCGCCGCCGATGGGACTGAATATCACTTGCCACATTTTCAGACTCTCCTACGACGAGCGGAATAAACGCGGTAAAGCGCGAGCCTTTCTCATATTCGCTCTTGACTTCGATAAACCCGCCCATTAAATCAAGGAGTTGTTTCGTGATTACTAATCCAAGTCCAGTCCCCTCAATACCGTGGTTGCGCTTTATATCCAATTGATGGAAACTGTTGAATAATTGGGGAATATGTTCTTGCTTTATGCCGATTCCGGTGTCTTCTACAGTACTTGCTATGAACTCCTGTTCATTCCGTATTTCCCGCGTAAGCGTCCATCGGACAAAGCCCGTATTCGTGTATTTAATAGCGTTATTCAAGAGATTGACGAATATCTGACGAATGCGAATTTCATCGCCGAAAAGCGTTTTAGGTAAAGTTTCGTCAAGAACGGGGGAAAACGAGAGTCCTTTACCGGAAGCTAGGAATTGGCACATGGACGAGATTTCCACGAACGTCGCGTGGATATTGAAATGAATAGGCGCAATTTCAAGCTTCCCGGATTCTATTTTGGAGAAGTCCAAGATGTCGTTAATTATGACGAGGAGGGATTTTGACATTTTCTTGATGTCTCTGAAATAATCGCGCTGTAATTCGGTCAGGTTGTCTTGAGGCATAAGGTCGCTCATGCCGATGATGGCGTTCATAGGGGTGCGGATTTCATGGCTCATACGGGAAAGGAAGTCGCTCTTTGCGCGGTTAGCGGTTTCCGCGTCGACGCGCGCCTGAATCTCCGGCGTAATGTCGGTGATGTTGAGGAAGTAGCCTTCGTTATGGTCGGGTAGAACGTCCGCGATGATTTTGAAATGACGCTTCTGTCCATTGACGTCCACGTCCTGTACTCCATAGAAGAACGTATGGTTTTCAATGATGTTGCCAATCATCAGTTTCAGAGATTTGTCGCCGAATAAATCAAGAATTGGTCTGCCTATGGGGAGAGACGGGTCCTTTATATTGGCGAATACCGACAAGGAATTGCTAATATAGGTGATGCGGTTCAGACTGTCAACGAAGACTTGAAGGTCGGGCGTGGCTTCCATTATGGCGGAAAAGGTATCCTCCGCCATAACAGAAGCCAAATTTTTGTCCGCCGCAAAACGAATAATGATGTAAAGAATAAGGGACGAAAAAATCATGAGGCAGCCGTTCACAACAAGTTCCGACATAGGCGCCATGTCCCCTGAGTGAGAAAGGGGGATTCTCTGGCTTATGAGCGCGATGTTGACGCAGTTGGTCAAGACGAGAAATTGTAGGAATCGCTTGGGGTTGAAGTAAAGAGCGCTTATGCAGGAGATGGTAAAGTAAACATAAAAGAAATAAGTAAAGGTCCGCATCATAAAAGAAGCCGCAATATACAATATATATATGGCGAGAGGAATGGAAAACGCCATATTAATAAATTTGTTCACGTATTTGAGAAGATGGATAGCGACAAATATCAAGACGCTTGCAGGCGCGATGATGAGGACTTGAGCGCCTTCGCCTATCAAGAAGAGGTTGATCATCCTGAAGACGCAAAACACCCCTATTGTGACGAACATCAAACGGTTCGCCAAATGGTAGTACTTGAAATCGTAATCCTTACGGTTCATCGGGCGCTCCTCTTTTCGTTTGGAATGTTGAACGGCAGTCCTTTCACGGCGGCTATTTTAACAGCGTGAGGAACGACGGAGATATTAAGCTCGGAATCAAAGAAAGCTTCGCCGTCCATATTAACGTAGAGAGGAGAATTCGAGCTTATGCGAATCTTTTTGAATCTTCGGCACAGGAAATATTCGGGGAATTTCGCTTGCTCTCCTTTAAAATGCCGAGTTATGAGGGTTAAGATGCGTAATGGAGTAATGTCTTTCGTCTTCCGCAACATGACGATGTTCAAGAAACCGTCGTTTGGAATCGCGTCCGGTACTGGTTTCTTGCCGCCGCCGTAGAATGGTCCGTTGGCTATGTTGATGCTGACATAGGTCCCGCTCAAGTCCTCCCCGTCCGCTATGACGGTGTATTGCTGACAGAGGAGCTTCTTGTTAAAGAGCGAAAGCGCCCCGCCGAGCGTGTAAAAGAACGCGGACAAGCCATGGAATCGATGGCGTAAATTTTCAAACCGCAGGTTCAGCGATATGGTCTTTATGACGGCCGCGGCTTCCAAGCCTACAGTGCAGTTGTTCAGAGCGTAGTTATTGTTGCATTTGATAACGTCCACCGGAACGACTGGCGCGGACGCTTGTAACGCCGTACTGCGGAAGTCCTCTATATGCTCCTTGCCGAATAACAAAACGAAGTCGTTAGTCGTGCCGTAGGGCATGAGGGCAAGCTCTGTGTTTCTTGTATCGGAGAGCCAGATAATGCCGTTGAGACAACAGAAGTTGTTACCTTCGCCGCCGACTGAGTAGACGCGTACCCGCGTATCAGGATCTATGTTCTGTATATACTTGCCTATGATGATGATGGCGTGGCGCGGAAACCGGGAGATGTTGATGGAAAATTCCGCGGCCGCCTCGTCTAAATATTCTACATTCATACCTTGCTTTTGAATGAAATGACTCTTTATGGCGGCGATTAACTCGTCCAAATCTTCCTTTCGCGGAAAAGACTTGGGATTAATGATGAAAAGATGTTTTGTTTTTTGAGGAGCGGGAAGGGAAAGGGGTATTTCCTGTTTAGAATCAATATCTTGCGGCTTTTCTATTACTTCGACGGGATCCTGTTTAGCTTCGAGCCATCTGACCAGCACGCTGTTCAATTCTTCCTCGTCAATAGGCTTTGATATGAAGTCCTGCATACCGGCGGATAGAAAACGCTCTCTTGCGCCGGAAACGACGTTAGCCGAAAGCGCGACGATGGACGTATGGGTGGGAGCGTCTCGGTTATTTACAATTAATCCGCTCTTCTCCATTTTTCTAATCCTTTGCGTCGTTTCTATGCCGTCCATTTCCGGCATCAGATGGTCCATGAATATTAAGTCGTAAGGGGCGCCCGAGTCGGCGGCTTGTTTTATCTTATCCAGAGCCTCCGCGCCGCTCAACGCCGCGTCCGCTTGAACGCCGTATTTGGATAGGAAACCTTGAGCCACGGCGAGGTTTATCGGCAGGTCGTCCACTACCAGAATGCGAGCCGCGGCGATTTTAGCCAGCGGTTTTATGAACGTCTCCTTTGTCTTTGTCGGATTCCCTCTGACCAAAGGGATGGAGACGGTGAAAGTCGAGCCTTGCCCGTAGACGCTCGCGACTTCGATAGAACCGTCCATCAAGTCGAGCAACCGCTTCGTAACCGCAAGTCCAAGCCCAGTTCCGGCGACGGCGCGGTTTCTCTCAACGTCCACTCTCTCGAAGCTTTGGAATATTTTCGGCAAATCTTCTTTCTTTATGCCTATGCCTGTGTCTTTAACAACGCCGATGAGATATTCTTTCCCATTCCGCTCTCCTGTTTTAAGCGAGAAGTCGACAAAACCTTTTACGGTATATTTCATCGCGTTATTGACGATGTTGATGAAAATTTGCCGCACCCGTATTTCATCGCCATAGAGGAATTCCGGCACATTTTGGGAACGGCTATAACGGAATTCTATTTCTTTTTCCTTAAAGGAGAAGCGGTTAATGGAACAGATGTGGTCAAATAGATTCCAAACGCTGTAATGGACAGGAATGAGGTCGAGCTTGCCTGCCTCAATTTTGGAGAAATCGAGGATATCGTTGACGATAATCAGGAGCGACTTGGACATTATTTTGATATCTTTGAAGTAACCGCGCTGAAGTTCTGTTAGATTATCCGTGGGCATAAGGTCGCTCATGCCGATGATGACGTTCATAGGCGTACGGATTTCGTGGCTCATGTTGGCAAGGAACGCGCTTTTTGCTCGCGCCGCTGCCTCAATCGCGGATTTTGATTGTATAAGGTCAACGAGAATCTTGATAATCAGCGCGTCGAATATAAGAAACACAAGGAATATCACCGCCATCATCGTAACAAACACGGTAGTCATGGGCGTATCTATCAACATGGAGAAATTAATCGGTATAAAAGCCGTTATATACCAATTCAATTCAGGCACAGCGCTCACCATGTACTGGACGTTTCCGTCAGAAGACTGGCGACTCTCGCCTGGCTTTAATTTGCGAGCTTGGTCAAGAATTTTTTCGCCCTTGTCCCCCCAGTATTCGATGATATTCGTTTTATTATTCACCAAATCAATGTTCGGCGCGACGGTCATAATGCCGTCGCTGTTGAACAGGTAGCATCGAATTTCGTTTCTACTAGAAAAAAAACTAAAGGACATGTGTTGAGCCTTATGCGTTAAGACGCCTTGTTCTTCAGGGCGGGGATTCTCGTTGAAGATATCGTCTATGAAGTCCGAAAGCGTTATGCGGTTGCACACAACCCCTACGCCCTTCCCCTGGTCCCGGACCGGCGCGTTAATATATAGGTCGTATTGTTTGCGGAACAGGTAATCAAAATCAATATTTAAGTTAAAAGGATCTTCCTGCGACAGAGTTTTCTTGTACCATGCATGGAGCGGCTCGAGAGGGTCGTAGGTAACGAAGTACTGGTCCCCGTTATAAAATTTCTGGTCTACGTCGCTTATCCACGAAATGATGTTCTCCGCAAAGACTCCCTGATAGGCGAGAATTTCCTCAATGGCCAGAGGACGCAGAATCGGATGCTCGGGTTGGAGGAAAAAATGCTTAATAAGAGGCGAATTCGCTAACTTCAGGGTCAGATGAATCTCGCGATCGATACGTTCCAAAAGACGCATCCGTCTCGTTTCAATAAGCAGGTTTAGGTGCTCTTGAATATAAGAATACGCCATCTGACGCATGGAAACCAGAAACACCGCGCTTTCTCCGGCCGTCATTATCAGAAAAAACAACACGGAAAAGAAGAGAATACGCCGTTTACCATTGCTGTTTTTGCTCATTTTATTGGATTCCCCCCCCCCCCGCGTTTTTCCACTTCCACTTCCAGTATTCGCTGTTTTTTGGTCTTTGTTATGGTGAAGCGGAACCCGTTAAAGTCAAAGCCGTCTCCCGCTTTGGGAACGCCGCTCGTTAAGAAGAAAGTTTCCATAATCCAATTCGCCATGGTCGTACGCCGCGCGGTTGCGATAGAGAGAACGCCGACCGCATCTTCAAGACTTGCGTCTCCTCGTATTTTCCACCTGTTCTCGCCGATTTGGACGACTTTCTCGACAATTTCGTCATGTTCGTCCCATATCTCGCCCACAAGCTCCTCGATGATGTCCTCAACAGTAACGATACCCCGCGTGCCGCCGAATTCGTCGACTACGACCGCGAGGTGGGACCTTTTCGTCTGTAGAATCCGTAACAACCTGGCGATTTTTATAGATTCAGTTACATAGACCACCGGCTTGACGACGTCGGCGACGGTAAAACCGCCCTGTCTATTCACAAACGCCTCGTGAAAGTCTTTCAGAAGGACGACGCCTTTTATGTCGTCGATAGATCCCTCGTAGACCGGCAGGCGGGAAAAGCCCGTTTTGTGGAACATAGCCGCTATAGCGTCTATCGAATCATTCGCGGACACGGCGGCGACGTCGATACGCGGGGTAAAAACGTCGCGGGCGGTTCTATCATCGAACTTAATGGCGCTTTTTATCATATCTTCTTCCCGCTCGTTTATACCGCCTTCTTGCCTCACTTCCTCGACAAAGGTCAAAAGCTCGGCTTCGGTAACGCTACGGTCGATACTCACTTTGAACAGTTTCATAATCCACGCTTTCCAAATAGTCATGAAGCGGTTCACTGGCGACAGCAGGACGATGAAGAAGTTAAAAAACGGCGCGGCGAACAGGGCGAACCTTTCCGGTATTTCCTTGGCTATTGTTTTCGGCGATATTTCACCGATTATTAGTACGAAGAACGTCATCAGGAACGTGGAGATAGTTACGCCAGCGTTCCCTAAAAGTCCTACGAACAACACTGTTGCAAGAGAGGATGCGGTGATGTTTACGATGTTATTACCGATTAATACTGAGGAGAGGAGTTTATCGTAGTTCTTGATGAATTTCAACACCAGAGCGGCGCGTTTATCACCCGCAGACGCTATGTTCTTGATTTTGAGTCTATTCAGCGAAGAGAAGGCCGTCTCACTCGCGGAAAAGAACGCTGATAAGATTATTAAAACAACCAGAGTAACTAAAAGACCTATACTAGCAGGGTCCATGGCTCATTATAGCAATAGCTTCAGGTTTTAGCAAGAGCATAGAAAACTGTTTGAATTGTCAAAAAATATTGGATATGGTATAATAACGCATGGCTAAAATATGTCTTTGTTTAACAGGATCCACGCTCCAGAGGGACGTTGAAGTTCTTGAGAAATATCGAAAATTCGTGGACATTGTGGAATTGCGCGCGGATTACCTTACGCCCGATGAAAGACTGCTCATCCGCAGGTTTCCTGAGATGGCTGGGATACCGTGCATTTTGACGGTGCGCCGCGAGGTAGACGGCGGGCTATTCCACGACGGCGAATGGTCGAGAATCAAACTCATTTCGCTGGGACTTGCCTTTGCCGAAGCGGACAGGCGGCGTAATTTCGCCTATGTTGACCTTGAGAACGACCTATCCGTACCGGGCATTGAAGAGGCGGCGCGAATCTTTGGTACCAGAATCATCCGCTCTTACCATAACATGAACGGCATAGACGACGACATAACAGGAATTCTCCGCAGGAGCAAACGCGTAGGCGATGAGATAGTGAAAGTCGCGGTAACCCCTCACTCTCTCGACGACATGATAAAGATATTCAGGGCGGCGAAAGAGACGGAAGATTTGGAGAAAGTCGTCATCGGCATAGGGGAATTCGGCTTATGCACACGAGTGCTTGCCGATAGATTCGGCTCGCAAATAACCTATACCTCGGCAAAAGGCGAGTCCGATATGCCGACTGCCGTTCTCGGACATCTTGACCCCAAGGAACTGTCGGAATTTTACCGTTTCAAAAGCATCAACGAAGAAACCGCGATATTCGGCGTTACAGGGTTCCCGCTCAAGGTAACTTTAAGCCCCTCGTTCTTCAACGCCGCATTCGGCGTCCAGAACGTCAACGCCGTTTACCTCCCCTTTCCCGCGGTTTCCATTAGCGCCTTTATGCGGCTCGCCGATGAAATCGGGCTTAAAGGAGCGTCCGTTACCATCCCCTACAAATCAGCGGTTGTTCCCTACCTCACGCAAAAGTCTGACCATGTGAGGCTCATAGGCGCGTGCAACACCATCGTGCGCGAGGAAGACGGATGGCATGGTTACAACACCGACGCTATGGGTTTTTCGGAATCCCTGCTCAATTTCCTCGGCGCGAAAGACTTGAAAGGCAAGAGAGTCGCTATAATCGGCGCAGGCGGCGCGGCGCGGGCTGTTGTGGAGGAAGTGCGCCGATTCAAAGGCAAGGCGTTGATACTCAACCGTACGCCTATACGAGCGCGCGAACTCGCCGAAACCTTTGGCTTCAAATGGGCGGAGCTCGACTCAGCAGGCTTCGCGCTCATGGAGAAGTACAGAAACGTTATTATCCAAACGACGTCCGCGGGTATGGACAGCCAGATAGACGTGGACCCCATTGAGATGTTCAAATTTTCGGGCAAGGAGGCGGTCATGGACGTAATTTACCATCCGCAACAGACCAAATGCCTCGAACGCGCGGCCAAGGCAGGGTGTAGGATACTCAACGGCTATGATATGTTCATCCGTCAAGCCCGAGCGCAATTCCATTTATTCACGAAGAGAGAATTACCCGCGCAGGACCTATTGAAAATTACACTATAAGAAGGGCTATTAAAGCCGCGCAGATATGGTTGCTAATAAGGAGAATAACTTTGGAACAGTCAGAAATGAAAGAGAACGCGGGCAAGGCGGCAGTGGACGCCTTAATAAAAGACGGGATGAAAGTTGGGCTTGGCACAGGCTCAACCGCTATCGTCGCGGTTCGGTACATCGGGCTATTGATGGAACAAGGGAAACTGAAGAACATAAGCGCCGTAACCACCAGTCTTCAGACCGAAATGGAGTGCGAGCGATGGAACATTCCCGTGTATTCGTTGAACTCGCGGCGCATAGACGGGAGCCTCGACGTGGCCGTAGACGGAGCGGACCAAGTAGACGGCCGCGGTTTCTGCGTGAAAGGCGGGGGCGGCGCGTTGCTCATGGAAAAAATAGTCGCGTATTCGGCAAAGATTTTCGCCGTCGTCGTAGACGAAACAAAGCTCGTGGAGCGTTTGGGGCTGACCTTTCCCATCGCTGTAGAAGCGGCGACTGAAGCCCGCGTTTCCGTAAGCAAAGCTTTGGAGCGGCTACAAGGGCGAGGAGTCGTACGGCTTGCGGTTCGTAAGGCGGGACCTGTTATCACAGAACATGGCGCCATCATACTGGATACGCTCTTTCAACAACCCATAGAGCCGTCGGTCATGGAAGATGAAATCAACCACATCCCCGGCGTCATGGAAAACGGGCTGTTCACGAAAATACGCCCTCGCGTCTTCGCGGCGAGGTCTGACGGAACCGTGGAAGAGCGGGAATAAAACCTCTGATTCATTCTTAATAAAGAATCCCCGCGCTCAACGCGGGTCTAAAAGTCAATATTTTTTGCGAGGACATAAAAAGGCTTTACCCGCTCCAACGTCCCTGACGTTCAGCGCCTCGCCCCTTTCCATCGTTAAGATACAACGCGACACAGCGTAGGTACTTATCCGCCCGTCGCCTTGCGAGGACAGACCTCGTGTCAGACGCTATCCGGTGTCAGACACTTTCGTCGCTCCCGCGTCAGACGTCCGCGTCCACAGGCAAACATCCACGCCTACGGAGACGCCCCGTTCGGACGTCAGACATTGGTTGTTTATCAAATAATTCTTTGAAAGAACCAAAAGTTAATCACAAGAGCTACAACGATTTTGCGCATACGCAGGAGCAGTTCTACATATACGTCGGCGTCCCGTACGAGAGCGGGAACGACGCGCTCCGGTTCCCATGCCCGCGCCGATGCTTGCCGTCCGGAGGAACAGACGACAGCGGGTTTAGCCAAGAGCGTAATTTATGAGAATCGGCCGCAACGCAATGCAACCGTTTTTTATGGTTCGGTGTCTGACACTAAGTTCGGCGCGATGCGCGGGTGTCTGGCATGGTACAGACACGAGGTGGCGCGTATATGGTCGGATGCGTCGGTGTCTGACACCGTAGTCGCCGTAGGCGCAGGGGAGAGACATCAAGTTTTAAGGTTTACGCTTATGATGTTACGCAACGGCCTGTTCACCCAATCAGAGGCTTTCTACTCGGCTTGGTCTCGCCGTATGAAACCGCGTCCTTCAGCAGGGGCATGGCTTCGCGGAGGCTGTTAGCGTCTTTCGCGTAAACCGTCATCACCGTCTCCCCCGCGTCCGCCCAATCCTCGCGCTTCTTACGAAGCAGAACGCCCGCGACCGGACTCACGGCGTCCTTCACGCGGTTCCTCCCCACGCCTAGGTACACGCTCGCAAGCCCGACCTTATAGGCGTCTATACGGGCAATATAAGCGCTTCGCTCCGCCTTTAAGTCGTAAGCGTATTGAGAGCGGTAATTTCCCCGCATTTCGAGCAGACGTTTCACGTCCCCGCCTTGCCGCGTCGCATTATCGAGGAATAGTTTCCGCGGCAGTCCGCTCTCAAGCGCCTTCTTGCACAACGCAAGTCCTTCCTCAACGTCGGAGGCTTTGCCCCCAAGTACACAAGCGTTTGCCGCAAGCGCAAGACTTACTTCCATAACGTCCGCGGGACCGTTTCCCTCAAGGCAGTCCAACGCCTCCTCAACTTCCAGAAAATTGCCGACCGCGTTTCCAAGCGGTTCGTCCATATCCGTCAAGAGAGCGGCTATCTTCATGCCCAAAGCGGTTCCCACACTCGTAAGAGAATGGGCGAGCGCCGACGCTTGGGATTTCTCCTTCATAAAAGCGCCTGAACCGTATTTCACGTCAAAGACAAGCGCGTCCGCGCCTTCCGCCGCTTTTTTAGAAAGGATGCTCGCGGTGATGAGAGGGATGGATTCGACGGTAGCGGTAACGTCGCGCAGCGCGTAGAGAAGCTTGTCGGCCGGGGCGATGTCCTTGCTCTGGCCGGTCATGGCGAATCCTTCTTCGGCTAATCCGCGGCGGAACTCCGCTAACGAAAGGTTTGTTCGGTACCCCGGGATAGATTCGAGCTTGTCCAGGGTACCGCCCGTATGGCCAAGCGCGCGTCCGGACGTCATAGGAACGCGGATCCCCACGCTTGCGAGCAGAGGCGCTATGACGAGGCTGGTTTTGTCGCCTACGCCGCCGGTTGAATGTTTGTCAATGAAGGGTCCCGGTATGCCGTCAAGGTTGACCCTCGTTCCTGAATCTAGCATGGTTTCAGTGAGAAAAACCGTCTCTTCCGGCGTCATGCCTTTGAGAAAAACCGCCATGAGCCACGCTGAAACCTGGTATTCAGGGACAACCCCATCGACGTATCCATTGACGATGAAGGCGATTTCTTCTTTCGTCAGGATATCGCCGTCTCTCTTTTTAAGAATAATATTTACTGTTCTCATTTATTCCGCATCCTTCATTCTTCTCAGTTCAGTCATCGCGTCTAGGTAATCGGGCTGGAATTTGAGCGCCGTTTCGAGAGCGGCTTTGCTCTCCGCGTCTCTGTTTAGGAGGCGGAAGCATCTGCTCAACCGATAGTGGAGGCGAGCCGTGTTTTCCGCGCTTTTCTCCACGTTTTGGCTCACGGCTTTCTTGTAGTAATCCACAGCTTTTTCAGTGGACTCTCGTGAGCGGTTCACTTCGTATATGCGCGCTATGTTCGCGTAAACAACCCATGGCGCGTTCTCTTGAGAAGCGGACTCCAACAGTTTTTGCGCCGAGGCGATTTCGTTGTTACGAATGAGTCCAATCGCCTTGTGCGGAATAAGCCAGTCTCCGTCTATATCGTTAAATGCCGCGTTTTTTATAAGTATATTGGTCTCCTCATACCGTCTTTCAAAGTCAAAAAACCAAGCGGCCCATTGGTGGAGGCTTTCGTTCTTCTGATGCGTGTTTAAGAGAAGCCACGTCTGCGCGACCGCCTTATCTTGAGTCCAAATCTCCCGCCCGCGCCTAACTTTTTCTATGTCCGCAAGGGGTTTTTTCCCCCACGCAAAAGACCGCTCTAGCAAGTCTATGGCGTCTTGAGCGGGCAATAACCTGCTGTACAGGAGCGCGCCGTAAAGTTCGTATAAGGAGTCCTTCAAGTCGCCCGATTTCAAAATTTCAGCGAGTCGCTCAAGATAGTCTCGTTTCCTGCCAAAGTCTGTTTCCGCGACCGCGAGATTGTAGAGGCTCTTCGTTTTGACATAGTTTTGTTGAGAGGAGAGGAGCAAGGTCCATATATTGCGGACGCTCTGCCTGTTACCCGAAAGGTAGAGGGCGTCCGCCTGGCGTATCAGACTGTCTTCGCCGGGGAACTGCGAGAATATTTCCGCGGCTAGAGCTGTCTTCTCGTAATTGTAAAAGAATTCAGCCGCGAATTTCTTTTCGGCTTGCGAGACGTCCGGTTTCATCAACATGGCGTTTATATGCACGCTTGCCGCGGCGATATCGTCCTTTAATATGCTTAATATGGCGTTGTCCACGTCAAAACGCCTGTCTTCCAAGTCTAAAAGCCCTCTTGGAACCACGGAAGCTTTTTCGGGATTGTCCATGTCCCCCATCAGAACATATATGCTTAACGCGGACTTCGTTAAGCCGCCTTGAGCCATCCGCGTCGCGTAAGAGCGAAGGGTACCCACATTCTCCTCATTGAAGTCCATACCCCACAAAAGCGTTTCCGCCGCCACCGCGGCAAGATATTGCGAGGCCGGGTAACGCGCCGCGGCGCTCTGCGCCAGCTTTTGATACGCGGAAATGAACCGTTCGTCTCTTTGCGCGAGATCCCTTCGGCGTTTCAACACCGATAGCTGAGATTCCACGGAGACGGCTTGTTTCTCCAGACGGCTAAACGCCGCGTTGATACGTTGAACATCCCCCGTATCCACCAACATTGCAAAAGATTCGTCAAATTCCTGTAGAATCTGAGAAAAATTCATCTCGTCCCGCGTATCCTTTCCTAGCTTCTGCGAAACGGAAAACCACGCTATTCCTATGCACGCAAGCGCCACAAAAACAAGCCCTGATATGCAGGCTAACGAAAGCGCGTCTCTTCTTCGTTTTTTTTTCATTCTTTCAACCTCCCAATTCTTTGTTTACTATTTGTCCGGGGGAGTAGCGGCGCCTTTTATTCGGTCGTCAGACTCGTCAATAAAGAAACCATTCTTCAAGAAACGCCGCCGCGCCGTCTTCTGTGTTAGCTTTGACCACGAAGTCGGCGGCGAGGCGGACTTTTTCCTTGGCGTTTGCGGGCGCGACGCTGAAACCCGCGACCGCAAACATAGGCAGATCGCTCTCTTCATCGCCGAAAGCTATCGTTTCATCCGCGCGGATGCCCGTCCTGTCAAGCGCCCTTTTCAAACCCGTTCCCTTTGACGCGCCGCTCGCCATCACTTCCAGAAATGTAACCAACGTCCGCGTTACATAGACGCGATCCCCAAATCTCTCAACCAACAGTGGGCGAATCTTTTCTTGCGTCTCAAAATCAGTCAGAAACATCCCCTTGACGGCTCCCGCAAGCCCCGGCGTCTTGAGCGACTCTTTTAAATCGTGGACGATAGGCGGCGTTCCTGTGTGTCTGAAATACATCTCCCATTCCGCGCTTATTTTCTCCGTAACGAGTCTGGGGACATTCCCTGCTGAAGGAAAGTAAACTTGAAAATAAACGTCCATACTCCGCGAGAGGTCGACGCAGAAATCAACGACCTCAAGGGGCAAGAGCGCGGGATATTGCGGGAGAACGCCCCATTTCACCGCAGGCGCGTCTACGATTTCCGCGCCGTTGAAGTAGACCATAGGCCCCTCGGCGCCGATAGCGGCGCGGTATTTTTCGGACGATTCCGAAGACCGCCCCGTGCATAGAATTATTTTCAAGCCCCGCGCCATACATCTTTGTAGCACGTCGACCGTATAGGCGCTCAAGGAGTTGTCAGGCAGGACGATGGTGCCGTCCAAATCGAGGGCTAAGGCTTTTATCTTTGAGAGATCTATCATAATTTATAATATAGTAAAAATCCGCGTTTTATGATAGTATGTTTTAATAAAGCAAGGAACGGGAGGGCGTGGAAAAGAGCGGCGTAAAAGCTGATCCCCCACCCGTTACTTGACTCTCTAATAAAGGAGTAATAATGAAATTAATCTTTTTAGGTCCACCGGGGGCCGGAAAAGGGACTTTGGCGGTACGAGTCAAGGAACTACTCAAGACGCCTCATATCAGCACGGGTGTGATCTTTCGGGACGCTATCGCGGCGAAGAGTCCGCTTGGTCTCAAGGTGAAAGCCGTGATTGACGCGGGCAAGCTCGTCGACGACGAGACGACCATTGCGTTAGTCAAAGAAAGGCTGTCGCAAGCGGACGCGCAGGCAGGATACATCTTGGACGGCTTTCCGCGCACCATCGCCCAAGCCGAAGCGCTAGAGACGTTTTCCGTTGTTGACAAGGTCGTCAACTTTGACATATCAAACGACGGCGCTATAGAACGCCTGTCAGGGAGGCGCGTGTGCCGAAAATGCGGCTTCAACTTCCACACGATTTTCAACAAACCCAAAAAGGAAGGCGTGTGCGATTTCTGCGGCGGCGAGGTCTACGTCAGAGAAGACGACAAGCCTTCAGCAGTGACGAAACGCCTCGAAGTCTACCGCGTTCAAACCGAACCGCTTATAGACTTTTACTGCAAGAAAGGGCTGTTGGTTGACATTGACGCCAGTCCCCTGGTGGACGAAATTTTGGTTGGTTTCAAGAAAGCGCTTAGAATCTAGTGAAATAAAGATTTGAAGATGAAGAGGAGAAAAGGAAAAATTATGAGAAAGACATTATCGGTTTTATTATTTTTGGCTACAGTCTGTACGCTTTACGCAGGACCGGCGAAGGAAACGGCGGAATCCCTCAAAGTGGGTATTATGCCGGACGCGGATTCTCTGCCTTTTATGGTTGCGAAAGACGCGGGACTGTTTGAAGCGGAGGGAGTGAACGTTGAGCTAATCGTATTTTCCAATCCGCAAGAGCGGGACGCGGCGATTCAAGCGGGTAAGGTTGACGGGTCTATTTCGGACATACTCGCCGTGGCGTTTTTGTACATCGGGGGCTTTGACGCGAAGATAACGAGCGTTACGGACGGGCGTTACGGCGTGGCCGCGGCGCCTGAATCAGGCATACAGGACTTGGCTGGGCTCGCGGGCAAGCAAGTCGGGCTTTCCACCAACACCATCATTCAGTATACGGTGGACGCGCAACTCGACAAGGCGGGCGTGGGCGCGGACAATTACACGCCGACGTCGATACCCCGAATGCCCCTCCGTATGGAGATGCTTCTGAACGGACAAGTCGATGCCGCGAGTATGCCGGAGCCGTTACTTACCGCGGTTGTTGGACAGGGAGCGATACTACTCTCGACGACGGACACGCTTGGCATTGACGCGGGCGTCTTGCTCTTCTCGAAAAAGACCCTCGACAAACGCCTTGAGGACGTGAAGAAGTTCTACCGCGCCTACTACAAAGCCGCTCAGAGAATAAACGAGAATCCGGACGCGTACCGCGCCTTCTTGGTTGAGAAAGCCTCTTTCCCAGAGGCGGTCAGGGACGCCTATCGATTCGTCCTTTACCGCAAACCCGTTCTGCCGGAAGAAGCGCAGATTGTACAAGCCGTGGCGTGGCTCAAGGCGAAATCGTTGATTTCGGCAGACGTCCCCGCGGAAGAATTGGTTGACAGACGCATAGTAGCGGAATGGTAACAATAGAAAACCTGTCGATAAGCTACTCAGGCGTGAACGGAAGTTTACCCGCGTTAGACCGTTTCACTGCGACGTTTGGCGACGGCAAGGTAGCCGCGATACTGGGCCCCTCCGGTTGCGGCAAGACAAGCCTGCTAAACGTCGTCGCGGGGCTGAAGAAGCCGAGCGCGGGCGCGGTATCCATTGACGGAACGCCGATAAACGGCGTCCGCAAGGGTACCGCGATTATCTTTCAAGACTTCGGGCTGCTTCCATGGAAAACGGCCGAGGCTAACGTCGAGCTTCCCCTGCTCATTGATAAAGTCCCCGCAAAAGAAAGAAAAGAGCGCGTCCGCGCGATACTGGGCGAATTCGGCTTAAAAGACTTCGCCCGTTATTACCCTGGGCAGCTTTCCGGCGGTATGAAACAGAGGATAGCGGTGAGCAGAAGCCTCGTTTCGTCGCCAAACCTTCTCCTTATGGACGAGCCGTTTTCCAGCCTCGACGCCCTGTCCCGCGAAGACGCGCAGAACTTCCTCCTCGTCCTACACAGAAAACGCCCCCTCGCCGTCGTCGTCGTTACCCATTCCATAGAAGAAGCCGCGTTCCTTGCGGACGATATATTCATCATAAAGGGGAGAAATCCGGGCGGACTAGCCGCGCGTATACAGAATTCTCTCCGCGTTTCCGAGAAGAGCTTCAGAAACTCGCCGCAATTCCAAGAGACGTGCGGCGCGATTAGAAAGATTATGGAAGCGCCGGATGGTCAAACGCCCTAAATAACCGCTTGACATTCGGCGATAGTCGATTTATGCTAACGATAAAAAGGAACGATTATGAACAGTAGAGTTGGTAAAGCGCTCCCCCCCCCCCCGCATTATACCGAAAACGAGACGTTATCCGCAACTAACGCAGGTCGGTATAACGCCAGACTATTCCTCGCCAGTATTCTTTGGATACTCGCCTTTCCCCTTGCCGCGCAGAATCAACGCTTTGACTGGGGGAATTTCTCTTTCTCCCTATCCCCCAAAGTCCTGAAAGACGGTTCCATAACCGATATATCTCTTGGCTACCAATACGCGGCGTCTAACGCCACGGGAAACCTGCGCCTCCGCTTCTCCAATGCCACAAAGAACGAACCGCTTGACGAAATGGTTCCTGATTCCCTCAACGCCATTGAAGACAGTACCTTTGCGGTCTTCCTGACGCCCTTTGAGTATGCGTTCTTTAACAGTCCGCGTGTACAACTCAAGG
>JAIRKH010000029.1 GCA_031260245.1 Treponema sp.
CGCCAATAGCGATATGTCCGTGCGTTCCTCTGCCTATATTGTTCATCAATTCTATGCTTTCGTTTGAGAATATGGAGGCGGACGTCTCGCGCGATGGGAAGCCGAAAGCTTGGGTGAAAAATTGCGCCGCGGTTTTTGAGCCGTTGTCCGTGTTGACGCCGATGTGAACCATAGAAAAGCCGAGTAATACCGCAACCGCGGCTATACAGCTCTTCTTTACGCCTTCAAAGTCTCTCGCCTGTATGAGCGCCTTGCTCGCCATCCACGAGCCGCCGCACGCGAGTACCTTGTCAAATTTGGCGTAACCCGCGAGGTTCGCCGCGTCTATGCCGCCGGTGGGCATGAACGTCAGAGACGCATAGGGCGCGGACACGGCTTTCAAATAAGCCAAACCGCCCGCCTGTTCCGCGGGGAAAAACTTTACCGTTTCAAGCCCCATTTCCATCGCCTTTTCCATGTCGGACGGGGTGGCGCATCCCGGTACAACAGGAATGCCCTTGTCTATACAATGTCTCACCACCGACGGGTTGAAACCCGGGCTCACGATGAAGGACGCGCCTGCGGACACGGCTTCGTCAGCCTGTTGCGCGGTAAGAACGGTTCCCGCGCCTATAAGAAAGTCAGGCGCTTCTCGGTGAATACGTTGCAGGCTCTCAAGCGCATGCGCCGTGCGAAACGTGATTTCAGCGCACGGTAGCCCCCCTTCTTCAAGAGCCCGCGCCAAAGGCGCGGCTTTCTCCGCGTCGTCGATAACGACTACCGGTACTATACCGATTTTTCCAATTTTTTCTAAAACTGCTTGCATATTTTATCTCCTTTTGTTTTTATGAGCCATGCCGCTGGACGGTTACGGTTCAAACTTGCCGTTAAGCGGAATGCGGACGATGTTCACGAAACAGCCTTTGGGGTAACGGGTCTTGAAAGCGGCGAACGATGTTTCCGCGGCGCTCTCGAAGACAGTTACTGTAAAGTTGCCAACGTTGTTGAAATAAGGCGCAAGAACCGCTACATGGAAATACTGTCGGAGCGGCGGATTGCCCATCTCGCGGTTCACTGCCGCCAGATAGATACGCCCTGGTTCCATAACCGCGAGCGTATACATCAAAGCGTGCAGGCCGTCAAAGGCAAATCCCGCGTCCGATAAAAATCCCGGATAGGACTCTGTGTTCCGCGTGTTGTTCACGCGTCCAGTAACGAATTGGAACGTCCAACGCTTTACTTCAAACTCGTCTTGCTTGCTGAAATTTTCCGACAGCAAAGTTCTATTTGCGATAGAGGCAAGATTCCGCGTCCAATCAAGCCCGAAATGCGGATCCCGCAGGTCTTCGTAAAGCGCGGAAAAACTCGTTCCTCTATCGCCGAATTTCTTTTTTAGAACGGCGACGTCGAGCCTTTGTCCCGTAACAGGCTTCAAAAGTCCGTCAATCACCCATTTGGCGAAGCCTGAACAGTTAAGCCCTTTTTCGCCCGTCTGTTTCTTCAGGGTTTCAATGAAAACGTAGTCGCCGTTTTGGTCAATGGCGCCGTCGTCCCGAAACGCTAGTTCTGGCAGGTATGCGCGGACGCTCGCCGCGAAGTCGACGCTGTCGCGGTAGAATGCAGGCTCCGGCTCAAAGTATTTGCGGGGAAATTTATCGCCTAAAGATTTGAGAACTTCTTCAATCGGCGCGACCATAAGCCTGTCAAAGGAGAAAGGCAGGGGCGTAGAGCGCATAATGTAGGCGTCGTAGACCACCACGTCCAAGAGAGACTTGTCCGCGCTCAAAGGGCGGAACTGCGCATAGACGTTAGGGTCGCTTCTGAGAAAGAGCCTGATTCTGACGGCTTGACCGGTATCTTTGCGCCGCATCAGTACCCATGAGCCTTGGGCCCATCCCGGATACGCGCCGTTACGCTCGCGGGCAAGCACGACTCCAAACTCGGTCTTACCCGCTTCGGTTCGTATTTCTATCTTGCCGCCGCCAGGCAGAACGCGGAAAATCTTCTTTCGTCCAAGTACTTGAGACGGAGATTCCAGAAACCACTCGTCTTTCAGAGACGTCCGCAAGGCCGAGTCGTCCTCTATGTTTCGGATGGGCGCATCAAGGGCGCTTATCTCAAACCCGCACAGAAGCAACACTATTAGGGAAATTCTAGGGAAAAATTTCATGTCTCTATTATCGGAGAAAAAGAGATTTTTGGCAAGCGGTAGACGAATACTTTTTCGCCGCCCTACGCGGCGGATTTGCGGTTGACGCGGGTTATAACTCTACGCCCTAACGAGATTTTTGAGGAGATTCTTGCGGTTTTAAATGGGAAATTTCCCAGAAAAGTATAACTTGTTAAATTTCCGGCATTACACTATAATGAAAAACCATTTTTATTTTTAAGAGGAGATAATATGCGAAATTTTGGACTTAACGACAACGAAGTCGCGGCGTCGCGGGACAAGTATGGTACAAACCGACTTACAGAACAGAAAACCGAGAGTTTCTGGGACAAACTCAAGGACAATTTCAACGACCCAATGATAAAGATACTCATCGCGGCGCTCGCCGTCAACGTAACGCTTGTCATTTTAAACTACACAGGCGTCATAAAGGGCGAGGAAATGGCGTGGTACGAGCCGGTCGGCATCGCCGTAGCCATACTGCTGGCGACTTTCGTTTCTACGTTTTCGGAATACAGTAACGAGAACGTCTTCCAGAAACTACAGGACGAAGCGTCGAAAATAAAATGCAAGATATACCGAAACGGGGGGATCGTCGAGCTTCCGATAGACGATATCGTGGCGGACGACGCGGTACTCCTTCAACCCGGGGACAAGACGCCGGCGGACGGCTTGATAATCGACGGTAATATCAAAGTAGACCAGTCCGTGTTGAACGGCGAATCCAAGGAAGCGGAAAAAGAAGCGATTCCCGAAGATTACCGCGACGAAAACGCCAATATGGATTTCCTCAACAAGTACAAGGTATTCCGCGGCTCGGTCGTTTACAGCGGCAACGCGGTTATGCGCGTGTCGGTCGTGGGGGACCAGTCGGTTTACGGACAAATCGCCAAGGAGTTACAGACCGACGACGAACGCGACACCCCGCTCAAAGTGAAACTTGGCGGACTGGCCGATACCATCAGCAAATTCGGTTATATCGGCGGCGTAGCCATCGCGCTTGCGCTCCTATTTCAGCGCATCGTCCTGCACAACGGCTTTGACCCAGCGCAAATCGCCGCCTACTGCGCCAACTGGAGCGTTATCGTCGAGGACGTGATTCACGCCGTTATGCTGGCGGTCATCATCATCGTCATGGCCGTTCCCGAAGGTTTGCCTCTGATGATAGCCATCGTTTCAGCGCTCAATATGGGCAAAATGCTGAAAGATAACGTTTTGGTACGGAAAATCGCCGGCATTGAAACCGCTGGAAGCCTGAATTTCCTTTTCAGCGACAAGACCGGCACCATTACCCGCGGCAAACTGGAAGTGGTTACCTTCATCGACGGCGACGGCGCGGAAGCCAAGACGTATTCCGCGGTTCAGCCCGGCGTGAAGAAATACTTGTCCCTGTCTATTCATCAGAACACCGACTCGGTGATGACCGGCGAAGGCGCTCAACGCAGGGCTATCGGCGGCAACGCCACGGAACGCGCTGTGCTTAATTTCTCCCCAGACACAGGCGAGACAGTCAGCGTAAAAACCGAAGGCAAAATCCCGTTCAACAGCGCGAACAAGTACTCGGCGACCACCGTTTCCGGGGACGCGAACTTGACGTTTATCAAGGGCGCGCCGGAAAAAATTCTGCAAAAGTGCAAATTCTACATCGACGCGAAGGGCGAAAAGAAGCCGTTCGCGAAACACGACGCGCTCAACGCCAAAATTGACGAACTCGCCGGACGCGCTATCCGCGTGCTCGCCCTCGCGGTTTCCGAGGACAAGATTGTGGACAACGAGTCCTTACCGGAAGGCGACTGGACGCTTGTGGGCGTTGTAGGCATACGGGACGAAGTGCGTCCGGAATCAATCACGGCGATAAAGGAAGTCCATGGCGCGGGCGTCCATGTGGTGATGATAACCGGGGACCGCAAAGAAACGGCCCTGGCTATCGCAAAAGAAGCTGGGCTTTTGACAGCGGAGAGCGACGTCGTGCTGACGTCAGCCGAGCTTGCGGAACTTTCAGACGAGCAAATCAAAGAGAAACTGCCGCGTCTACGGGTCGTCGCTCGCGCGCTGCCTTCGGATAAGAGCCGTCTGGTCAGAATCGCCCAAGAGATGAACCTAGTCGTGGGCATGACAGGGGACGGCGTGAACGATTCGCCCGCGTTGAAAAAGGCGGACGTAGGATTCGCCATGGGCGGCGGCACCGAAGTCGCCAAAGAAGCGGGCGATATTGTAATTCTGGACGACAATTTCAACAGCATCGACAAAGCCATCCTCTATGGGCGCACGATATTCAATTCTATTCGTAAATTCATCGTGTTCCAACTTACCATAAATGTGAGCGCGGTCTTGATAAACTTTGTCGCGCCGCTCTTGGGGTTAGAGAATCCGCTCACCATCACGCAAATCCTCTGGGTGAATCTGGTGATGGACACGCTCGCGGCGCTTGCCTTCGGCGGAGAGCCTGCGCTCCATCGCTTTATGCAGGAAAAACCGAAACGCCGAGACGAAAAAATCGTGAGCGGCGCCATGTGGAGCGCGATTCTTACCGGCGCGGTGTGGACCTTCCTCGTGAGCGCGGTCTTCCTATTCACCGATTTATTGTCCCAATATTTGCCGTCGAGCGACCGGTTCCCGTTTGAACTCGACAGTCTGCACACGGCGTATTTTGCGTTCTTCATTTTCATCGCGGTCTTCAACGCCTTCAACGCGCGCACGGACAAACTGAACCTGTTTGACAGCATCAACGACAATAAAAACTTCCTAAAAATCCTTCTGCTCATAGCGGTTGTGCAAGTCGTTCTCGTGTACATCGGCGGCGGCGTTTTCAAATGCAACGGTTTGAACGGCGTCCAGTGGGGCGTAGTTCTTATTGCGGCCGTATCAATCATTCCGATTGATTTGATTCGCAAAGCCGTAATGGGCTCTGTGGTTAGAATACATTAGATTTCTTAAGTTACTGTAAAAGAGTTCGCTGATTACGCAAATTTTTCGCTATTTGTTACCTAATCGTGTAATCCACGGACTCTTTTGGTTCTTAATCCGTGTAATCCACGGTTAAATTTAGTCCTATCAGCGCCGATATATTAAATATGAATATTATTCCAATAAAGAGCGGCAAACCGTCGTTCTTCTTACTTATTTTTCTGCAAATCTTCTTTCAAATCATTATCACGACCCGTATCAGCGCCTACGACCCGCCGACGGGAGCGGAAGGGCTGTTTCTCTTGGGGCATCCCGGATTTATAACAAGCGCCGAATCTTCCGCGGGCGGCGCGCTATTCTTACCCTCGGTTCAAGCCGTAGCCATAAACCCGGCCCTTGTCGCGGAACTACAACGCCTTTCCGCGGATTTGGGCTACACCGCTCTCGTTCAAACAAAAGGCGGCGCGAACTTGGGCAACGCCTTTTACGCGGGTATGCTTTTTCCCACCCGCTTCGGCGTATTTTCAGGCGCGACTCAAGGCGTATTTTCCTCCATAAACGGCATGAATTTCGGTAACGTTCTACTCGCGCGGGGCGGTTTCGCCAGAGACGTAACGGAAAAGCTCAATGTGGGTGCGGGACTCTTCGGCGGCGGCGTCTTCGGCGACGTTTTCAACGACTGGGCGCTTGCCGTGGACGCGGGTTTTATGTATAAACTCGGCAAATTGGGGCGACTGGGAGACGCCCGCTATGGGATAGTCCTTTCAAATATAGGAAAAACTTTTATCCACGAATCTGAGATATTTCCCGCGATTTTCACCCTCAAGGCGGGATTCGCCGCGAATTTCTTAAATAAAGAAAAAATTACCGCAGGCTTCTCCGCGGACCTCTCATTCCCCCTATTCCAAAATATAGTCTTCAATGGGGGGCTACAGTTCCTCATAGCGAATATGATTATCGTTTCCGCGGGATGGGACGTAAACGTCCGCGAGGCGGCGCGAGGAGACGGCGTGCGCTTGCCGTCCTTTGGCGTCAGTATGCGGTTCACTGTGGGTAACTTCATGAACAGGCAGGCATGGGAAGGAAGCGATTTCATGGTTTCCGGCGCGTGGCGGCAGATTCACGATGGGATACAGCTCATTTCAGCGGGAGCGTCTCTTAACTTGGGCGTCCGGGATAATGAGCCGCCGACTATCACTATAGAGGAGGGGGAATGATGCGTTTTCCTTATAAATTCTTAAAAATATTGGGACTTTCGGCGTTCTTTCTTATGCTGTCGATACCTGTTTACGCGCAAATCTACATCTCGCCAAACAACGACGGGGTGCAGGACGACCTGACGATACGTTTCAAGATAAGCGATCGGCGTTATATTGCGGAGTGGCGACTCGTCGTAAAGGACGAAGACGGCGCTATAGCGCGCGTCATAGCGAACAAGGAGACCCGCCCGCAAAAATTCGGTTTTAAGGAGTTCTGGCAAGCCGTCTTTACGCCGAAACAAGGGGTTAACGTCCCAGGGACGGTAACCTGGGACGGCGTGATGGATTCGGGCGAAATCGCGCCTGACGGTAATTATTTCTACCACATTGAAGCCATAGACGACAACGGCAACAGAAGCGCGACTGAGCCGCGCCTAGTCGTCGTTGATAATACTCCGCCGGAAATAGAGCTTACCCAGCCTTCGGAAAGCGATAAATTCTTCGGCGCGGGCGCCAAAGCTTCGCTTGCGGTGAATCAGAGCGGCTCGGAAGAAGACCTCTGGACAGGAACCGTCGCCGGCGCAACGGGCGGAAAAGTCAAAACTTTTACCTTTCAGAACGCCGCGCCTACAGACTTCAGATGGGACGGCTCCACCGACGACGGCGCCCTTGCGGCCGACGGGGTTTATACCTATTCGATAGAGGCTACCGACCGGGCGGGCAACAAGTCTCTACCCGCTCGTATCACGAACATCGTCTATTCAGGGGAAAAGCCTGCTACCGGACTGACCATAAGCGGGAGCCGTTACTTTTCGCCTCAAACGGACAGCCCTCAAAAGACAATTGTCTTTGTCCCGAATATTCCCGCTCCCAGAGCAGGCAACACGTTGGTTGGGTGGAATATTACCATTACCGATTACAAGAACGATATTTGCAAGACGTTCACCGGCGCGGATAACACGCCGTCGGTCATCGTGTTCGACGGCTTGAACGACGCGGGCGCGCTCATTGACGAAGGAACCTATGCGGCGGTACTAACCGCTTCTTATTTGAACGGATACCAGACCCCGGCCGTATACTCGCCCGTCTTTACCATGAAACGCACCCCGCCGAAAGCCGGGTTAAACCTTCAGCGGAAGATTTTATCGCCGGACGGAGACGGCGTGATGGACACCATCGTCATAACGCAGGAACTATCTCAAGAGAACGCGGCGTGGCATGCTGAAATCGCGACCGCGGACGGCGTCGTCGTGAGAAAAAGCGAACTTGGAGACTCGCCCGCCCGTTCCTTTGAGTGGGACGGCAAAGACGACGGCGGCAATCTCTGCCCAGACGGCGACTATGTCTACAAAGTCTTCTGTACCGACCTTGCGGGCAATTCAACCGAAAAGGCAAGCGAAGCCTTTGTACTCGACACAAAAGCCGCGGAAATCCTACTTACCGCGTCCCCGGGCTTCTTCTCTCCAAACGAAGACAACGTTCAGGACATCGTTTCCTTGTCGCTCAAATCTCAAACGAGTATCGCCAATTATAAAGTGGACATAAAAGACGCGAATGGAAACGTGAAAAAGACGTTCAGTGGAGAAAATTTGTTGCCTCCGTTCATTATATGGGACGGCAAGGACGACCGCGGCGATATTTGCGCAGACGGCGGGTACGCGGCGACGTTAAGCGCAACCGCGGTGAACGGCAAGACCTCGTCCGCGTCCCAGTCCTTTATCCTTGACACGGTTCCGCCGCAAGCGTCTATAACCGCGCCTTATACGCTGTTCTCTCCTGACAAGGACTCTAACAGAGACGTTCTACCGCTTGTTATTACAAGCAGTAAGGAAAGGCGGTGGACCGGGACGATTACAGACGCCAGCGGGAAAGTCGTGCGCGAATACGCATGGTACGACGCGGAAGTCCCCTCGTTTGAGTGGGAGGGCGCGGACGCGTCCGGCAACACCGCGCCAGACGGCTCCTATACATTCGCCCTTTCAGCGCAAGACGAGGCGGGCAACAAAGGCTCGGCGTCCCTACGGGACGTCGTAGTCGACGCCAGACCGACGAGCGCGTGGGTTCTCGCGGAACATGAAGCCGTCGCGCCCAACGGCAGGACGAAAACGCAGAATTTCACCCTTAACGCTACTTTAAGAGACGGGATTGACACATGGAGATTCGTCGTTACTAACGGGAGGACCGAAACTTTTAGCGTTTCCGGCAAAGGCGCCGCGCCGCCAGAAACCATTGTATGGGACGGGAGAAACGCGAGCCAAGCAATCGCCGAAGGCGTATGGACCGGCGTTCTCTCCATTGATTATCTCAAGGGCAACAAGGCGCGCGCGGAAACGTCTCTCTTTATCTGCACGGGATTTGCTCCGGACGTCGGTGTTACAACCGCGCCCGAATACTTCAGCCCTGACAACGACGGCGTCGACGACGACCTGTTCATCAGCTTGAGCGCGAAGTCGCTCCTGCCGTTCGACTCGTGGTCGTTCACCATATTTGACCCGCAGAATCACAAGCCGTTCTGGACCACGGGCGGCAAGTCCAAGATTACCGAAAAGATGACGTGGCAGGGTAAGAGTAACAGCGGCGAATTGGTTGAATCGGCCGTGGATTATCCTTACACGTTTACCGTAACGGACAATCAGGAACAGACCGCGAGCGTCGACGGGTTTATACCTGTAGACGTACTGGTTATTCGAGACGGGAACTTGCTCCGTATGCGTATACCGTCCATCATCTTCCGCGCGGACAACGCCGACTTCGCGGGCAAGGACGTGGACCAAAAGAGCGGACTTGAACCGGACGTTATTGAGCGCAACAACCGAATTCTGCGCCGCGTCGCGGCCATCCTCAATAAATTCAGAGACTATGCGGTAACCATCGAAGGACATGCGAACAATGTGAGCGGTACCGAGAGGGAGGAGACCGAGACGACCGCGGCTTACGGACCCGCGCTTATACCGCTGTCCGAAAGACGCGCCGAATTTGTCAAGGCGACCCTGGCCAGATTGGGCGTAAGCGGCGCCCGTCTGACCACCGTAGGTATAGGGGGGCGGCGTCCTGTGGCGCAACGCTCCGACCGCGACAACTGGTGGAAGAACCGCCGGGTGGAGTTCATCTTGAGGAAGTAACTTTGACTATTTCAGAGTACTGTTTAAAAGCCTTCGACGGTCTTTGGTTTTAATGGGAAGTATACAGAAACGGCTTATTGTTACACGGATAATAGGCCGATTCTCGAACTTCAGCGATTAAGAAATTTTTCTTATGATTATTCTTAAGACGCCTTATTATGATGAAAACAGGAGATTTACAATGAATAAAATATTTTTAACGGCAATAGTCGCCGTGTTCGTCGTTGGAGTTGGAGGGTGCAATAACAATGGAAAAGACGAGGGAGACGGTTACACCACGGAAAGTATAGCGGCGGAGATTGAGGGCGAATGGGAAAAGCTTGGATATACCGAAAAACCCACGAAATATATCGCGCTGACGTTTGACGACGGCCCCGCCGGCGAAAAAACGCAGGAATTACTCAATATTTTAGCCGCGAAGAAGGTAAAAGCGACCTTTTTCCTCATAGGGCAGGAGATCCGCTCCAAGAAAGCCGCGGCGCGGGCGATTTTCGAAGCGGGACACGAGCTGGCGAACCATTCGGACGGGTACGTCGGACTCGGCGGAACGACGGACGAGGAAACGATAAGGAACAGCCTCGTGAAGGCGTCCGCAGAAATCAAGGCAATAATCGGCAAGGACCCCGCGTTTTTCCGCGCCCCGAATGTGGCTTACGGCGCTAATCTCGCCAATGTGTGTAAGATAATGGGTATGCCTTTAATCGGCGTGAGCGTGTGGAGCAACGATTATTCATCTATTACCGCGGAACAATGCAAAAACAACGTGCTGAAAGCCGCGAAAGACGGCGGTATTATCAACTGCCATGAAGCCAATACTTCAGGGAATAGAACCTTGCCCATACTAGCGGATATGATAGACGAACTTCGCGCGAAAGGTTACTGGATAATGACGGTCGGCGAGCTTGCGGTAATAAAAGGCAAGACCCTGGAGCCGGGCGAGAGGTACGACAGCATCAATTAACCGCGGAAGAGAAAGCGCGCTGGCCGAACCGATTATCTTACCGCGAAGGAGGCTTCCGCGCTGTTTTCCCCGTCGTCAACCTTGACCGTGTGCGTTCCGGGCCAAAGCGGCAGAACAAACACGCCCGCCGAGTTCAGGTTCCCCTGAAAGATACCGTCAAGGTAAACCGCCGCGTCGCCGAACCCTATGGTTTCAACGCGCGCGCCTTGCGTCTGCTCGGACGGGTCTGTAGAAAAAGTATAAAAAACAGTTCCATCGCGGGGAAGTCGTATCTTCGCCGACCCTGTTCCCGCCGACCCTGTTCTGAAACGTTCCGCCAGCCATGCGCGATATTCGGGGGGATACACGACGCTCCCGCCCGAATGCCAAGAACACGGGCGCGGCTCCTGCCCGACGCGGAAGTATTCGCCGACGACGCCCGGACAAAACCCAGTCGCGGACAGTCCTGACAAGGCGCATATTTTCTTCTCTTCAACAAATACAGGTTCCTCCCGCGTCGCGGAAGGCGTATTCCGACTCTCCATGAGGGAAAGCAGGTCTCGCGCTATGAGAGCCGGTATGGAACTGCCCGTCTTGCCGACGACGGTCTCGCCTGAAAAATTGCCCATCCACACGCCGACCGTCCACCGTTTAGTCGCGCCCAAAGCCCAGATGTTCTGGTACTGATTCGCGGTGCCAGTCTTAAACATCGCGGAAAAACGGGTTTGGAAAGCCGCGTTCCGCCCGAAACCCGTCCAACGACTCTCGTCGTCCGACAAAACGTCTCGGATAATAAACGCGGCGTAAGGGCTTATCTTCCGCGATGGAGTCGGCGCGTCGTCGTCTTCAGGAGAAAAAATAAATTTCAAATCGTTAAGGAGGCCGTTTGTTTGAAACATAGAAAACGCCCGCGTCAATTCTTCCAGACTCGCCTCGCCCGCGCCTAAGGCGATACCCAAGCCGTAGGTTTCGGCTTTTCCCGCGAAATTGAAGCCCAACGTCTCTAAGAAATTTTCAAAGCGGCTGACGCCGAGCCGTTCCAAGGTCCAGACTGCGGGAACGTTCAGGGACGAAGCTAGGGCGACTCGCAACCTGACAGGTCCATTGAACCGACGGTTGAAATTCGCAGGCGCATAGGCTTCGTAACGACCGAATGAGCTTGGGACGTCGGGTAATACGGTATTCGGGCCAAAGCCGTTTTCTATAGCGAAGGCGTAAAGGAAGGGTTTCAGGCAAGAGCCGAGCTGGTTCCGCGCCGTAACGCCGTCTATTTTGCCGAAAACGTCGTCCGCGAACCATGAATTTGAGCCGACGTAAGCGCGCGCCGCGCCCGTCTCGTTCTCGACGACCAGAATCGCCCCGTTATGTACGCGGTTGCGCGTCAATTTCGCAATCTCTATGGCGAGTCGTTGTTCCGCGTAGTTTTGCGCGTCCATGTCTAGGGTCGTCTGGATGGTCTTCGCCCTATTTTCCGCGCCTAACAAAGTTTTGACGCGCTCGGAAAAATGCGGCGCGAAAAAAGGATTTCCACTTGAAACCGCGGCTTGGGCGGCGTATTGGGCGAGCGCCGTCTTATCCGTTATCTTGCATTTCTCCGCAAGCGCAAGAGCGGCGGAGAGGTTAGCGTCTTTATTGACCGCTGGGTCAAAGAGGCTCGGCCGCCGCGGCACAACCGCGAGTATAACCGCGCGTTCAGAGTCCAGCGCCGAAGCGTCTATTCCGAACCGCTCGCGTGTGAACGATTGAATACCCTGTATATTACTCCCAAAGGGTATATTGTTGAACCATAACTCAAGGATTCCTCTCTTGGAGAGGCGGGTTTCTAACCGAAGAGCGTTGAAAGCCTCGCCTATTTTGCCCGAAAACGTCCGTTCGTGTGGGCTGATTATGCGCGCAAGTTGCATGGCGATGGTCGACGCTCCGGAAACGTTCCGCCCCACCCGCGCGTTACGGAAAACGCCGGCGATAACGGCAAGCGGATCAACCCCTGGGTGCATATAAAACCTACGGTCCTCGGCTTTAATAAACACGTCCGCCGCGGCTTTCGGTATATCCTTGAGGTCAACCCATTCCCGTTTAACGCCGTCCCTTGACGGAAACACGCGAATAGTCCTCCCTTTAGCGTCCAAGAGAACCACGCCGTAAGAGCGATTCCGCTGAAACTCGTCGAGTTCAGGATAAGGCGAAAAACGGAGAAGCGCGTAAAAGAGCAATGCGGCGAAAGAGAACGCCGTCGCTCCTTTCAATTTCTTCCACTTTTCCCCCATTCTTGAGCGGCTTTTCATAGCTGTAGTTTATCAAGAATCGTCCGGGTTTTCAATGCCCGCGCCGCGACGGGGAACCTTCAGTCATGTACAGGAGTCCAGAAGTACTGGGAAGCTTCCCGAAAAACCGGGAAGTCGTCTAAAAAATAAAAATACTCTTGTAATTGCAGTATCTTTTGTATTACTATAGATAAAATAAAACAAGGAGACAAAATGGAAATTTCGCATTTACAAAGAGCGCGTTACGCCTATAAGCCGAAACTCCCCGCTGTATTGCGGGAAGAGCTTGAGAATATCGCGCTGAAACTAGGGGAGTCCGCGGAGGCTGTCAGCGACCAGGGGAATCTGAAACTCTTTTTCAGGAATACCTACGGTAAGCCCATAGCGGTTTTTGAGAAAGGGAAAAATTCTGACGTCGGCAAGAAACTAAATGTCGGCGTCATTCTTTCAGGTGGACAGGCGCCCGGCGGGCATAACGTCATCGCAGGGCTTTTCGACGGTCTGAAAAAGGGCAACGCGGAATCGCGGCTGTTCGGATTCTTGGGCGGACCGTCGGGGCTTATAGAAAATAAGTACGCGATACTAACAGCGGAAACCATGGACCAATACCGAAACACCGGCGGTTTTGACATTATTGGTTCTGGCAGGACGAAGATTGAAACGCCCGACCAGTTCGCGGCAAGCCTCAAAACCGCGAAAGAACTCGGTCTCAACGCGGTCGTCATAATCGGCGGAGACGACTCCAACACAAACGCATCGCTTTTAGCGGAGTATTTCGTGGAGAACGGTTCTCCCATTCAGGTCATCGGGTGCCCCAAAACTATTGACGGAGATCTAAAAAACGAGTACATTGAAACCAGTTTCGGTTTTGACACCGCGGTCAAGACCTACAGCGAACTCATCGGTAACATTGAACGGGACGCGAACAGCGCCAAGAAATACTGGCATTTTATCAAGCTCATGGGGCGTTCCGCGAGCCACATCGCTCTTGAATGCGCTCTACAGACTCATCCAAACATCTGTTTCATATCTGAAGAGGTCCAAACCAAACAAATGTCTCTTTCTCAAGTGATTGACATTATCACAGACGCTGTGGTGAAGCGGGCAAATCAGGGCGATAATTTCGGCGTGATTCTCATTCCTGAAGGATTGATAGAATTCATACCGGAGATGCGGAAGCTCATTGAAGAATTAAACGACACAATGGGCGTTTACGGGCGTGAATTCGCAAAGATAGACTCTTTCATTGAGAGACTCTACTTCTTGGACAGGTACATTTCAGAAGCATCCTACGACCTACTCAAGAACCTGCCTACGCAAATCGCGGAACAGTTGTTGCTGGACCGAGACCCCCACGGCAACGTACAGGTTTCCCGCATTGACACGGAAAAGCTCCTCATCAGCATAACGGAAAAGCGGCTTGCGGAACTCAAAGAACAAGGCGTCTATAAGGGTAAATTCTCAACTTACGGGCATTTCTTCGGCTACGAGGGCAGGTGCGCGGCGCCGTCTAACTTTGATGCGGACTACTGCTACAGCCTAGGTTTCACGGCGTTCATGTTGATTGCGGCTGGGCTTACAAGCTATATCTCCAGCGTGAGAAACCTTACCGCGCCCGCGGAACAGTGGATTGCGGGCGGCGTTCCGCTCGCCATGATGATGAATATGGAACAGCGGCACGGTATCAAGAAGCCGGTCATCAAGAAGGCGCTCGTGGAACTTGACGGCGCGCCTTTTAAGACCTTTGTAGCGAAACGGGAACATTGGGCGGTCAATACGAGCTATCTGTTTCCGGGCGCCATTCAGTACTTCGGCCCGCCTGAAGTGTGCGACCAACCCACCAAGACTCTGATACTGGAAAGAACTTAGGTGAACAACTAACAGCGCTATTCTAAAAGAAACGGTCTAAATTTGCTGTAGATTACAATTAAGGAGCGTCTTTGATAAGAACGCGCTTAACCGCCCGCTTTTTCATGTAAATTCAAGACGGCTTTCCCAAAGACTAGTCCTGCATGGACGCTTTGGGAAAGTCGTTTACGCTGACAACGTCAGTTTTCCCATTTTATGACAAGATTCACTTTCGGCAGATCACCGTCCGCAGCGACGGTAATCGTTTTCTTATAATTATCTTTGACGTCTTTGAAATGTGTATTGGTAGCGTTATAGTACCCTATATACCAGCTTGATTTTGGGACGATGTTGAATGAATGCGCTATAAACGCCGTGATATTACCTGTCGTCGACGGAGCGGTAATTTCGTACTTCCATGTATAGACGTCGCCGTTATTGCTGAAATCGGTACTATCGATCTTACTGCCCACTGGGTTAAAAGATAAAGGAAGACTAGTAAGTTTGACAAAAGGGTTTTTCGTATCAACATCAACCTGCATATCAAAAGTTTGGTCCTGAACAACCTCCTCGGGCGCGGTTATGTCGACGGCTATCAACTTGAGGGTAATTTCCACTATGTTCTCACCGGCGTTGATAGCTCGTCCTTCGACGTAGCCGCTCGCCAAGAGTAGGGGAGTCGCTAAACCGGACTTACAACCCGCGGCAAGCAGTATCGTATAAACGCCTTCCGCTATGTTTATCTCGATTTGCTCTGCTCCTTCTTCGGCCGTTACAGATAGAGAGACATCGTCTTTTGTGAAGATAGCCTCATAGAAGTTCGTGTAAGTCTGGACTGTTTCAAACTCAACGCTCCGCGCGTTCTGCGCGGGGTTCTTGGGTAAAGGGATGATAACACGTCCCTGTTTTTCACCGACGGGCGCTGGCGAAGCGGGACTGTTTCCATCGTCGCAGCCGTAAACGACCGTACTTATCAAGACGGCTAACGCGGCTGTAGTTAATAATCGTAATATTTTCATATTAATCCTCCGCTATCCATAGGGGACTATCCTGTGATTTGCTTTGATTTTTAAATGAAAAATTTTGAAAATATGATTCTAACAACGCTGAATCCTTCCCGACTTCCACGGTTGACAATACTCCCTTTCATATCAATAATAGATATATGAATTTTTTTATTTCTCTAAAACTATTTGCCTTGTCGTTTATTTTTTTGTCCGCGGTTTCCTGCCGACAAAAAGCGGTCGAATCCATCGTACGGGAAGACCTTTTCAGTCTGGGTATAGGACGACTCGAAGACGAGATAGCTTTTTACAATCAAGAAGACGACCGCGGGAGAAGCAGGGGCGGCGTCTGTATGCGGGACGGCGTTTTTTACATATCAGACGGCGACGGACAGAAGATAATCCGCTGTAATTCCTATGGCAATATTCTATCCATGATTTACAATGACGAAACCAATCCTGTTCCCCTCACTCTCAAGCCTAAAGAGGACGGCAAAGCTGTAACGCGATGGGCTTTCACCTATCCCCTGCAAAAACCGGGCAAGATTACCGTAGACTCTCGCAAGCACATATACGTCGAAGACCGTCTTTCCGACGAGAGACATACTATTGATAACGAAAGCAAGTCCGTCCTTGACAGCGTGGTACTTCATTTCAATGAAGAAGGGCGTTTCTTGGAATATCTGGGGCAGGAAGGGCTGGGTGGCAGTCTTTTTCCTCATATTGAAGGGATTTTTACTTCGGTGAATGACGACCTCGCGGTCGTGTGCCGTCTTCCAACAGGCTGGAATATTTACTGGTTTGACGCCGAAGGCGTGTTGCTCTACCTCGTCAAAATCAAGAATGATTCGGTACCCATTCCCGCCGACCGCAGAAATTTGGTCTTCGCTTCTTTAGACGGTATTACGACCGCGCCGGACGCGCGAAAGCTTTACATAAAGGTCGATTACTACCGCGCTACATTTGACGAATCCACAAAAACCCGCGCGGGCAGCGAAATTGACAGCTCCGTTATCTGGGTGATGCGCGTGGAAGACGGCTCCTACGAAAAAACCATTGAAGCGCCTCTCTATGAAATGTCTTGGACCGAGATCAACCGCAAAACAGTCGTCAAAATTCCTTATTCGCTATTGGGCGCCACGAAAAGCGAGAGCGTGTTCCTCTTTTTCCCCGAAGAAACCGGTTACGCTTTGTCGGTTTTAGATATGCGAGATTCGTTTGAGAGGCAAATACAGACCTCCGTGAGGATAAACGCGGACGAACTTCAATTCAACGCTTTTGACTTATCAATGGACGGCATTCTCTCCGCCATGTTGGTAAGCGACTGGGCGGTCAAATTCGTGTGGTGGCGGACAGACAAACTATTGATAGAAAGGAACGAATAGGAGCGCGTCATGAAACGCCTTCGACGCGGGCGCGGCTTCCAGATACCGCCCGCCGTCGCCGCCCTTGTCGTAGACGCAGCCGGCGGGGCCGGTTTCGCCGCCACAGTGGACGGGCCCATAACTCTTAACTTCTAAAAAGGCGCTCTGCGTTACCCAAAAAAGTCTGGTTTCCATTTTTTCCTCCGTTTAATAAACCAAAATCTAAAACCAATACGGCTGTAACGCCGCTATGTTTTCCAGAGTCGTTTTTTCTTCGGGAAAATCGGTCAGTATACGCGCTGCGCAGTTGACGCAGAATTCTCTGTTTGTTTTGACAGATTCTTTTAATACGTTTTTTAAACCCCAAACATGAGTGAACATCCGTTGATTTTCGAGGCTGCCGCCGTCAAGAATGGCGTTAATCGCAATGTTTTTTTCGCGGCAGCACATCGCCAGGAGGCGCTGCTCGGCAAAAACCATTTCGGCGGTAATATCACGGCTCTGTTTCAGGTTTTTCATAAAATTGATGGATTGTTCCGTGTAGTAGGATTTTAGTTCACCATCATTAATAAACAGGAACGCCGTGTTGCAGGGTTCCGCGGACCAGTCCCAGGTTTCGGGGAAAGTGTAACCATCGTCCATCGCAAAAAAAGTTTTTGGTGGATAAATCGCGTCGCTTATCTTCTCGCGGTGTATGACGCTGAGCGGGGCGTTTTCCACAAGGGCCTTTACCGGTTTCCAGATGATAAAATCGGTGTCTATCATAGCGCAGGGAGCGCTCATAGAACGCAAGGCGTAGATTTTTCCAGCCGCCCAAAACGGCAACGGTCTTATCGCATTGCCTATCGCGGTTTCGAGCAGAGTTTCCATCCCCAGGTTCCAGATATGGTCAATGCCGAGTTTGCGGTAATACTCCGCCCCGGCGCTGTCGGTAATCATTTTGATACCGCCGTTATGTTTGCGCCATTCCAGCGCGGAAAGCATCGTGGTTAGAATGTCCCAATCGTCAAGATAAAACGGCGGCGGGCGGAGCGCGAAAAACGGCTTTGTCCAGAGTGTGTGGAAGGC
>JAIRKH010000044.1 GCA_031260245.1 Treponema sp.
TTTTTGGCGGACAGAATTTTAGAAACGAGATTGTTTGGAGTTACCAGAGATGGACTGCTGGAAAATCAGCGTTTCAAAGGACGCACGACAGCATATTTTTCTATTCAAAATCAAAGACAAATTTTAAATTTAATGTTTTAATGGAAAATTACTCTGAGAGATCTTCGCACAAAGCGAAACGGTTTACAAAAATTAAAGACGGTAAAATCGTGCAAAATTACACGGAAGACACCGTAAGAGAAAAATCCATGCGCGATGTCTGGGAAATTTCATATTTAAATTCACAATCCAAAGAGCGCATAGGATACCCGACACAAAAACCCGAAGCGTTATTGGAACGAATAATAAAAGCGTCAAGCAATAAGGGCGATGTTGTTTTAGACCCGTTTATGGGCGGCGGGACGACAATAGCCGTGGCTGACAAACTGGGACGGCAATGGATAGGCATAGACCAGTCGCCGATGGCGGTAAAAGTTACGGAGTTTCGATTGGAAAAACAGTATGGGGCGACGGAAGGGCAGGAGGCGTTGTTCGCGGCGCCGTATATCGTGCGGCTACACAAATACGACAAAGACATTCTGTTTAACGAGGACCCGTTCAAGTTTGAAACATGGATAATTCAGCAGTTTGGCGGAATACCGCAAAACAAGAAAGGCGGAGACAAGGGGGTTGACGGAAAAATAACGGACGGAACGCCGATGCAGGTAAAACAATCGAACAATATCGGCGTGAATGTAATAAAAAACTTTTCCGTATCCGCGAAACAATTTAACAAAATACTTTTTGATAAGAATGTTAAAGAGAAAAAGCCTGCGGGGTATATTATCGCTTTTTCATTCGGCAAAGGAGCAATAGAAGAGAGTGCGCGGTTAAAAAACACGGAAAGCATAATTATAAAACTTGTAACCGTTGATGAAATAGTGCCTTTGTCTGTAAAGCCAAATGTTGCGGTGCATATAAACGAACTGGAAAAAGAAGAAAACGGCGCAAGGAAAATAGAATTTATCGCCGTAGGAAACAGCCTTTCCGGTATAGAATTTTACAGTTGGGACTTTAATTACAATATTGAAAAAAAGAAATTTAAACCTTCTGTCATAATGGACAAAGAGGGGAAACAAATCATTTCATTAAAAACCGGGACGCATAATATAGCGGTAAAAGTTGTGGATAATGACGGACTTGAAAACATAGAAGTAATAAAATTAAAAATAAACGGTGAAATGAAACGCGAGACGCCGTAAAAGCGTCGAAGTCGGTTGATAATGTAGTACGCGCAGGATTGCGTACAAACGTCTTCGCTTCGGGCGGTCCGTCAATGGGAGCGTATTTCAGTCGTCCAAGAAATCCACCGCATTCTGGAGTTCTTTCTTGCTCTTTTTGGTAAATTCTGCTATATTCAACAGAGGAGAAATATATGTCCATAGAAACAGTGCGTTCTTATCTGGCGAAATGGAATCGCGATAAGGACGTCATTGAATTATCAGAATCAACGGCGACTGTAAGCTCTGCCGCGGCCGCGTTAGGGGTCGTTCCTGCGCGCATAGCTAAAACCATCTCGGTGAAGCAAGGCGCGGGCGCGGCGGTCGTCGTAACGTCTGGAGACGTGAAGCTCGACAACCGCAAGTACAAGGAGAAATTCGGAACGAGAGTGAAGATGCTCACGCCGGAAGAAGCCCTCGCAATGACCGGGCACGCTGTCGGCGGGGTCTGTCCTTTCGGGCTCCCCGACGAGGTAACGGTATTCTTGGACGCGTCTCTCAAACGATTTGAAACCGTGTTCCCGGCCTGTGGCAGCAACAACTCGACTATTGAATTAACCCTGAATGAACTCGACGAATATTCAAGAAACAAAGAATGGGTCGACGTGTGCGTGTAAAATAATAATAGTATACCGAATTTCGCATAACAAGCTTCCCCTGCAAGACGAGGATAGATTAATTTGCTAACTTGTTGTGAAGTTGTCAACGGGCGAATCCCGTTGACATTTCCTAGCAAAAACGTTATAATCTTCATAAATATTTGACGCAGTATAATAAGTTTGTGAACTTTATGATTGAACAGTTGATTTTAATCCTTGTTATGGGATTGGTTATATTTCTTTGTAGGCTATTTCCGTTTCTGGTCTTTCGTGGAAGTAAACTCGAAAAAAAACTGAAAGAACCCGCGTTCCGCGGTATAGGTTTCGTGGAGAAAATTGTTCCGCCAGTCGCTATGACGGTTCTCGCCTTTAACGCGATTGCCGCTTCTGTAAAAGACGGGGCTGTCAAGAACGCGTCTTTCGCGAGCGTTCCTGTGATTGCAGCCTCGGTTTTTACCGCTCTCATTCACTTGTGGAGGCGCAATTCCCTTATAAGCATATTCGGCGGCGTCGCTGTCTATATGTTCATCGAGCGGCTTCTGCGTGGACGATAAGGAGATTTCTTGACGCGCCATGAATTATTGCAGAAAATCACCGCATTTCCTCTTGTTGCGAAAGTCTTGGCTGAAGAGCTTCTCGCCGGGGACCTCAGCTCTATGTTTCGCGGGCAGGGTATAGAAGCGGATGAAGTCAGGCGTTACCAGATAGGCGACGATGCGCGCTCCATAGATTGGAATGTGAGCGCGCGTTTCGGTACGCCTTACGTGAAGATGTACCGCGAGGAGAGGGAACTTTCTGTGTATCTCTGTCTGGACTGCTCTGCCTCTATGATGTGCGGAAGCTGTATGTCTCGATTCGAGCAGGCTGTACTCACAGCCGCGCTCATCGCCTTTTCCGCGGAACGCTCCGGCGAAAGATTCGGCGCCGTTTTCTTTGACAGGGGTATCTCAAAATTTTTCTCCGCGAGAAAGGGCAGACACAATATCCTCGCCGTGATAAACGAGGCGCTTAACGCGGCCGAAAACTTCCCGCCGACTTCCTTCGCTCGCCCCGCCGCAAGAAGAGAGAGAGATACCTCTGCTGAAAGCAACCTCAAGGACGCCCTTTCCGGCTTGGGAAGAATCTTGAAACGCCGTAGCCTTATTATCGTCATATCGGATTTTTTCTGTATGAATTGGGAGCAGGAAATGGGCAGGCTCTGTCAAAGGCACGACGTTGTCGCTGTCAGAATCACGGACCCGCTCGACAAGGGACTCTTTAAAGTCGGATTTATCGCAATGGAAGACCCTGAAACAGGGGCCCGCGTCCACGCGCCGACCAGTTTCTCCTCTTTCCGTTCTGCATGGGAGACATGGCATAAGGACCGTAGCGTTTCTTGGAAGGCGATTCTTCACCGCGCTGGGGCCGCGTCGTTAAACCTTTCCACCGCGGACGACACGCTCATGTCCCTCGTCCGATTCTTCAAGAGCCGCCGGAGGCGCCGATGAGTCTATCTTCTTTGCCTGCGATTCTCATCTGCGGCTTTTTCTTGTTTCTCTGTCCGCTTTACGCTGAAGAACCTTATATGACGCCGCAAACTGTTTACGTGGGGGATAGAGCGACGTTGATTGCGCCGTTGGACGCGTCTCATACAGACGCCGTGGAACCGATGAACATAGAGCCGCCCGCGCCGCAGGCAGAACTCGTCGTACATAGGATCGCGGTCGAGAGGCAAAAAGATGGGATACGTCTAGCCGTTGAGTTTACCGCGTTTGAGACGGGCGTTCTTGAATTGCCGCCCATAACCGTACCGGGATTAGCGGAAGATTTTCGCCTGTCTGTTACCATAGCCTCCCTGATAAGCCCGTCCACAATGACGCTTTCGCCGCCCGCTCCTCCTCTCGCCGTCTCCGGTACCGCGGCGTTACTCTATGGAACGTCTATCTCCCTTATTCTCGCTATAGTCTTTTTTGTGGGCGGGCGCGTGTTCTGGAAACGGCGGTTCCTTTCATTGAGCGTCTCGTTTAAAAACCGCTTGCTCATATTTCGTATGAAACGCCGCCTCGACAGCCTACGGAAAAACCCGCGAAAAAACGAAATTTTGGACAGTCTCTCCGTAGAGTTTCGCCTCTTCTTGAGCCGTTTCTTCAATGTTGATTGTTCCGCATTGACCGCGGACGAATTTTCCTTTTTCCCGTTTTTAGAAAGAACCGTTGATTATCTCCAAGATTCGGTTTTGCGGACGATATTTCGGCGTTTGGACAGCTTCCGTTTCAACTTCAACGCGAAAGGCGTGAACGAGGACGACGTTCAGACATCTATTGAAGACGTCGACGCTTTCATTGAAAGATTGCGGAGCGAAATGAGGAGAAAACCCCATGACGTTTGACCGACCTTTTCTGCTTATAGCGGGTTTTATCGCGCTTGGCTTGAGTCTTCCCCTTGCGCGTTTGTTCAAGGACGCCTTCACATTGAAAACGCCGCTTGGTCCGCCTGGAGGTTCGCCTTTCAAGACAGGCGACGGCTTTGCCGTTCTGATGAAGATACTCAGAGGCGCGGAACTTGTCGGTTTTCTGATTCTCTTTGCCGCGGCCGCGGAACCTCTGCTTTTAACGTCTCAGAGGGTATGGCTCTCGCGGGGGGCGGACATCGTTTTCACGCTGGACATAAGCCCAAGCATGGCTTGTCTCGACATGAACGGCAAGAGTCGTTTTGACGCCGCGAGAAAATTGGTAAAGGATTTTGCGGAAAGACGCCCTTCGGACGCGATAGGGCTTGTGTGTTTAGGTAAGGACGCGGCGCTGTTCACGCCGCCGACTGTTGACCGTTCCGCGCTCTTTGCGAAGCTGGATGCGTTGCGTCTGGGCGAGTTGGGGGACGGCACCGCGTTGGGGATGGGACTTGCCGTCGCGGGATTGCACTTATCCAATTCGACGGCGCCGCGCAAGGCCGTCGTGTTGATAACGGATGGGGAGAACAATGCAGGCGCGGTACATCCGGAAACGGCCGCAAGTATTTTTCCTTTGGAAGGCGTGAACCTTTGGGTCATCGCGGTCGGCTCAAGCGGACAAATCCCCATTGATTACACCGACCCTTTCACCAAGGTCAGGCGTACGGGGCTTTTCGAGTCCCGTTTCAACCCGGAAAATATCAAATCTATAGCGGCCGCGGGCGAAGGGATATACTTCGGCGCGCCTTCGTCCGATATGCTCGTCAACGCTTTCATGGAAATGGACAAGGGAGAAATGACCATAACGCGCTCCAGTCTCATATCCAAAACAAAACCGCTTTATGGATCCTTCTTGCTGACAGGGCTCTTTATCCTTTTATTCATCCGTTTCGTACGGCGCTGTATTGTGGGAATTTTTCTATAACTTGTGCGCGCGCCGACGTAAAAACAAAAAGCCCTATCATTTAGATAGGGCTTTTTTTGAGCCGCGCTGGATTCGAACCACCGACCCACGCCTTAAAAGGGCGTTGCTCTGCCAACTGAGCTAGCGGCCCGTTATTTTTTCATTCTAACAAATTTTTATAAAAAGTGTCAAGGGGGTGAGCCATAGCAAAAAAAAATTTTCTATAGTAGAATGATTTATATGAATATGAGATATTCCGGCATGAAGGTTCTCGTTATGGGCTTGGGACTCAACGGCGGCGGCCTTGCGTCAGTCCTCTACCTTGCGAAGCATGGCGCGGACCTCGTCGTAACCGACTTGCGCGATGAAAGAGCGCTTGCTCCAACTCTGGAAAAGTTGGGGCAAGCGCTCTCAAATAAGGCGGCGAGCCGCATACGTTTCGTCTTAGGTAGGCATGAGACTGCCGATTTTGTAGACGCGGATATGGTGATTAAAAACCCCGGCGCGCGCGCGGATTCTCCTTTCTTGCGGTCCGCGGCGCGTATAGAAACCGATATTTCTTTATTCCTTGCCTTTTCTCCAGCGCGTCTCATAGCGGTCACCGGGTCCAAGGGAAAATCCGGCGCCGCGTCGGCCGTCCACTGGGTTCTGCAAAAAGCCCGTGAAAATAAATATCTGTACGGAAACGCTTTTCTGGGCGGCAACATCGCCGTGTCCCCGCTTTCCTTTTTAGACTGTCTTGCCCCGGAAGACGACGTAGTACTGGAATTATCGAGCTGGCAACTCGGGGACCTCAAGGGTAGAACAAAAGACGGTTCGCCCCTGCTTAAGCCCCGCGCGGTTGTGGTTACGGCGATTCTGCCGGACCATCAGAATTATTACAAGAGCATGGACGACTACGTCGCGGACAAGCGCGTCGTCTGCCATGGACAGAAACAAGGCGACGTCATTGTCGTGGAGAACGACTCGTGGGGACAGAGTTTCCTCGCGGAGACGAAGGCGCGTCCTCTCGTCTATGCGGACGTTCCGCCACCCCAAGGCGCCGCAGGCGGATGGCTTGAACGGGGACGCGGGCTTGCCCGGACCTGTTCCGGAGAGGAAGTCGAAATAGTACCTATTCGAACCGCCGCGCCCTGGTCGCGGCAGAAGAAAAATCTTCTTGCCGCTGGTTTGGCTCTTCTCGACTTGGGACTGCCCGCGTCTTTCATCAGCGGGAGTCTGGGGGCTTTTCCAGGCATTGAGCATAGGCTCGAATTCTTCTGCGAGCGAAACGGCGTTCGTTTCTATAACGATACTACTGCGACTATACCGGAGGCCGCGGCCGCGGCCGTTGAGTCTTTTGACGAACCCGTTGTGCTTGTCGCGGGCGGCGCCGACAAGAATCTGGACTTTACCCCGCTTGCCGCGGCCGCCGCCAAAGCCAAAGCGGTGGTTCTCCTTGAGGGAACAGCCGTCGTCAAACTCAAAGCTTTGCTCGAAAACGCCCGCATTCCCTACTTCGGGCCCTTTAACGATATAAACAAAGCCGCGTCCGTCAGCGAGGAACAGGCGGCGGTCGGAGACGTCGTCGTGCTGTCCCCGGGTTGCGCCTCCTTCGGTATGTTTCAAAACGAATTCGACCGAGGCTCTCAATGGAAAGCCGCTGTTCGCAACAACCTGTAAGGAAACAGTTATGCCGAATACCAAATTCAAGCTAAACGCCTTCGAGGGTCCCCTGGATCTTCTGCTTTCCCTCGTCAAGAAAAACGACGTGAGCATCTACGATATTCCTATAGCGGAAATCACCGATCAATTTCTCGACATACTGCGTTCCGCGGAAACCGTTGATCTTGATGAAACCGCTGAATTTCATGTCATGTCCGCGCATCTCCTTTTCATCAAGAGCCGTACGCTCCTGCCCGTTGAAGTATCAATTGAAGATGAAGAAGACCCGCGCCAGGAATTGGTGGAAAGGCTCATAGAATACCAAAAATTCAAGAAGCTGTCCGAGTTGATGGAGGAAAAAGTAAAAGAAGTGGAATTTGTCGTGGAAAGGAATAGAATGCAACGGGATTTACCTTTTACAGACGAGGAGCTTTGGCAGAAAATAGACGTATGGGACTTGTTCAAGACCTTCTCGCATCTTATGTCGGGCATTGCGCCAGAACAAGTGATAGACCTCTACGAGGAGGTGTCGATAAATGAAAAAATAGCCTTGCTGACGGAGATTCTTGATGAGAGAGAAGAATGTTCCTTTTCCGACCTCGTAACACGCAAGAATTCAGCGATGGACGTCGTCTGCGCCTTTCTGGGCGTGCTTGAAGCCATGAAGACTCGAATGATTCAGATTTTTCAGAGCGCCTTGTTCGGGGAAATAAAAATAAGGCGCCTTGATTCTTATGAGTGAGAACGGGTTTACAAAGAAAGGCGTTTTTGATAAACTCTAAACATGGTAATAGCTTCAATAGATATACAAGGCGGAAAGGTCGTCCAATTGAAGCAAGGCTCTGAACTTGTTTTACAAAGGGACAACGCCGAAGAACTCGCCGAAGAATTCGACAGATACGGCGAAGTAGCGATCATAGACCTCGACGCGGCGATGGGTCGGGGCTCGAATTTCGACGTCGTCAAGCCCTTGTTGCGGAAAGCCGAATGTAGGGTCGGCGGCGGCGTTAGAACCGTCAAACAGGCGCAGGAGCTGTTGAGCATAGGCGCGAAGAAGGTCGTCATCGGGTCGGCGGCTTTTCGTATAAATGGACGATTTGGCGTGAACGTGGAATTTCTGTCGTCAATGGCAAAGGAAATCGGCCGCGAACACATCGTCGTTGCCGTTGACGCGAAAAAAAGCCAAGACGGGGCTTACCGCATAACCGTTGACGGATGGAAAACGCTGACAAATCTTGCCCTTGTCGAGACCGCAAAAGCCGTGGAGCCGTTTGTCGGCGAATTGCTCTTCACGGGCGTCGACCGCGAAGGCACGATGTCCGGACTTGACCTTGCGCCGGTCAAGAGCCTGCGCGCGCAGGTATCTTGTAACATAACCGCCGCGGGCGGCGCGTCAACGATCGAGGAAATTGAAACCCTGGCTGAACTCGGTTGCGACGTTCAACTCGGCATGGCGCTCTACACCGGCAGAGTGAAGCTAGCGGACGCCTTTGAGCGATGCTTGAATTGGAAGAAAGGTTTTCTAAATCCGACGGATTTATCAATAGGGGATTCCGTGAATCACGGCGCGTTGCCCCTGCCGCGGGCGCTTTTACCTGTTATCGCGCAAACCGCAGACGGACAGGTACTGATGACGGGTTTTACGGACCGCGAGGCGCTCGCCGAAACTTTTGCCCGCGGCAACCTCTGCTTTCATAGCAGAACTCGTAACAAGCTCTGGATGAAGGGTGAAAATTCCGGAAATATCTTGAAATTACTCCGTCTGCGCGCGGACTGCGACCGAGACGCCTTGCTCGCCGTTGTTGAGCCAGCCGGCCCCGTGTGCCACACCGGCGCATGGTCGTGTTTCGGCGTTGACCGCGCATATACATGGGAGCGGCTTCAAGCTATCATAGCGGACCGGTTCCTATACCCCGCGCCCGGCTCCTACACTGCAACTTTGGACGACGATTTAACGCGGGAAAAAGTACGCGAGGAAGCCGAAGAAGTCTGCATGGCGAAAACCCATGACGAGGTGGTCTGGGAAGCCGCGGACTTACTCTACTTCACCACCGCGCTTATGACCCGCGAAGGCGTTTCAGTCGCCGAAGTACTTGCGGAGTTGGAACGGCGGCGCAAAAAATATAGAACGGCAAACGACACGAGAGCCTCCGAATTCAACAAAACCGCGAACGCGCAAGTTTAAATTTCACTTGCAATTTAGTATAAGGTATGATATATTTGTAAATAAGAGGCGGATATGTCGACACAAATAAAAGGCATAGAAAAAGAATATTTTCTTTCAAAACTGCTCGGGGAACAGATACCCATCATGTATATTTACAATCGGAAGGATTATACCCTCAAAGTTGATAAGATCGGCAAAGAGACTATGGAGTTTATTACGGCAGAGGCGATTGAAGGACTTATTGCAAACAAGAAAATAAACCTCATGTTTGATTACAAAGGGCTTATCATCTCGTTTGTCGTTGAAATAAAAAGTATAAGTCAAGAAGTCGTCACGACGGGTTTGCCCAATGTGCTTTACAAAAACCTGAACAGGTCCAATTCCCGCGTGTCCGTACCTGCCGACTTGCAGATACAACTTATGTCAATAGAAGACCGTTATTCCCTGCCTTATCCGAAATCTTCGATATTTGAAACTTCTGATGGTTCGGCTTTTCCTTCAGACATGAGCCCTAAAGACTTCAACGGCGTCATAGCGCGTCTAGCCGCGGCGGTAACCGAATGTGCGGACGGGCAGAAGATAGTGTACTACAGCTCTTCCGTTCTTCCCGAAAAAGTGGAAGAGAGGATCGTCGCCGAAAACGGCAAGACTCTTTTCATTCCGCCGACCGTTAATAGATTGCCCGATTTTACCGAAGAACAGCAGAAGTACATGATAACCATTGACGTCTTCAAGCGCTACTTTGAAAGCGTCGGGGTGGGAGAGATTTTTTTGGATCAGACCATAGAGCATTTCATCAAGAGCAAACATGACGAAGGCATGGTCGGCGCGTTGTGGGTACCCCTTCTGTTTCAGGAATATGTGGTCGGCTATATTTTCATATGGAAATCCGCTTCCACAAAGCTCAAGGGCAAGCCTTTTGATATGACTTTCGTAGAGACGATACGCCAGTACAGTAAATGGCTCGTGTTTTCCCTGAAAGAGCGAGGGTATTTTGAGGCGGGACATATGAAGGACCGGGTCATCAACGGGAAAATCATAGACATCAGCGCGTCCGGTCTCCGTTTTGCGATAACAAATTCTTTCGTGTTTCTGGCGCTCCAACCCGGCGTTGAGATAGCGGTAACATTGACGTCCCCACAGCGCAATATCCACGCAAAAATCAAGATTAGGCGTAGAAACAAAGAAGGCTCGGTGGTCTACTTGGGTTGTAGTTTTGTGGATATGTCGCCTGAAGACGCCCAATACCTGTTTGACTTTATCTACGGCAAACCAAAACACGAATCGGCTGAAGTTCTCCTTTCCGGTAATGTCTGAAGACTCTCCTCTCACAGCCCGTCCAGTAGCGGTTATGGAAATCGGCTCTACCGGGATAAGACTTCTAGTTGCGGAAATCACCGGCGTGGGCGGTTGGAAGGAACTCGACCGCGCCGGCAAGCCGGTCGCCCTGGGCAGGGACGTGTTCACGAACGGCATGGTTTCACGGGCGTCGTTATTAGAATGCCTCTCGGTTCTGCGGAATTTCAAAGAACTACTCGCGAGCTGGGACATAGCGCAAAATGACGTTCATTTAATCGCCACAAGCGCCCTGCGCGCGGCGCGCAATCGCGAGCTCTTCGCGGACCGCGTGTTTCAGGAAACAAGTTATCGTCTTGTCATTGTTGAAGGCGTCGAAGAAAACCGACTCGTATATCTGGCGGTGCGTTTTGCGCTCAAGAATACTACATTACGGTTGCCGCTCTTCTGGCGCGGAAACGCCATGATAATAGATATAGGAGGCGGGTCCACGGAAATAATGCTCCTACGGCATGGGAAAATGGTCGCGGCTCACAGCATCCGAGTCGGCACCATTGTGCTGGACCAACACTCGCGCAAGGCAAACGGTATCCTTCTCTCTAGAGAGCGCTACCTCATTGAAAACTTTCACAATACCATTATATTTTTGAAAGCGGAAATGTCTCTGGACTCGGTCGACGCCTTCGTGGTAACAGGTTCAGACACGCGCGTCGCGGCCGGCCTCATCGGGAAAGGAGACGGAAACGACTGGTGCCGCGTCATTAAAAGAGAACGGTTCTTTTCGTTTGTCAGAGAGGTAAAAGATTATTCCATAGAAGACTGCGTACAGAAACTGCGTATAAGTTACGGAGACGCCGAAGGTTTCGTTCCTGGTCTACTCATTTACAAATATTTTCTGGAACAGACTCAAGCTTCCCAAGTGGTGGTCCCGATTGTTTCCATCCGCGAGGGCTTGCTCGTAGACCTGTCCATGGGCGTCGACCCTGACTTGCGAGAGGACTTTTTCTCGCAAATCACAGCATCCGCGGTGAATCTGGGCCGGAAGTACCGCTTTGACGAAGCCCACGGACGGCAAGTAGCGATTCTCAGCATGACGATATTTGATTTTTTCTCAAAGGAACATGGGCTTAATCGGCGGGAGCGTATTCTCCTTGAAATAGCCGCCCTACTTCACGATATTGGTATGTTCATAAAAGGCTCGAGCCACCACAAACATGGGCAGTACATCATCGCCAATTCCGAGATTTTCGGGCTTCACCAAGAAGAATTGGACGTCATAAGCGCTGTCGTTCGCTACCACCGGGAAGAATCCCCCGGTTCCGACGACGCCGCCTACCTCGCGCTCCAGCGAGAGGAAAGGGCGCTGACGCTGAAGATGACTTCCATTCTCCGCGTCGCCGACTCGCTCGACAGGGGACACGCCCAGCAAGTCAAAATAAAGTACATCGAGCGCAAAAATGAAAACGCGGTCTTTCATCTGCAAGACGGTATAGATATAAGCCTTGAACGCATCGGACTTGAGGAAAAAGCCGCTCTATTCGAGGACGTATTTGGGTACAGAGTCGTCCTGACGCAAGACTAAAGGCGGCGTCGCGCCAGAAAAGTATGTGGAGTGGTTTCTGCCGATTTCCGAGCAATTATTGCGAGTTCTAAAGCCGACTGGAACTTTTATCCTAAATATTAAAGAAAGGGCGGTGAAAGGGGAGCGGAGCGTTTATGTGATAGAATTGATTCTTGAAATGCGAAAACAAGGTTGGCTGTGGACGGAAGAATTCATTTGGCATAAAAAAATTGCTACCCAGGAAAATGGGCGAATCGTTTCCGGGACGCTTGGGAGCGCTGCTTCAATTTAACAAAAGACGGCGTTTCGCTATGTATCAGGAAGAAGTTATGGTACCGATAGGCGATTGGGCGAAAACACGGTTGAGCCGCTTAAGCGATACTGATAAAATCCGCGATGTTTCAAGAGTTGGAAGCGGCTTTGGGAAAAATATTTCAAACTGGATTGGGAGAGATAAAGCGTATCCGACAAATGTTTTGCATCTCGCTACGGAATGTAACAATAAGAATCATAGCGCCGCTTTTCCAGAAGAATTGCCGCAATGGTTTATTAAATTGTTTACCAAACCGTCTGATACTGTTTTAGACCCGTTTATGGGTTCGGGAACAACTATTTTCGCCGCAAATAAGATGAAAAGAAACGCGATTGGAATTGAAATTGTTCCTGAATATTATGATATGGTGAATTCTAATTGCAAGAAGAAAGAATCATATTTACTCGAAAAAGGAGTTGAATATGCCTCTGTTGCAAATCAGTAACAAAGCGACAGAAAAAAATGAAGAATTCAAAGAAAAATACAACGCGATGTTAAATAGATTTTCAAAAGAATTTTTGGATACATTTTGTCTTTCAAATGGAACTATCGATTGGTATAAACTGGTTGAAATAAATTCAGGTTTACGGTAACTTATGGAAAATTAGGAGAAAAGATGACGGATTACAACTCCCCGCAAAACCTCAAAATGTTTCTAGATGCGCATGGACTCGGAATGAGAAAAAAATTTGGACAGAACTTTCTCGTCAACCCGCAAGCCCGCGCCTCGCTCGTAGACGCCCTGGAACTACCGAAAAACGCCGAAGTCTGGGAAGTGGGACCGGGCATCGGCGCAATGACCGCCCTCCTCCTCCAAAAGGGCGCGACCGTTCACGCCTTCGAGATAGACCCCGGTTTCAGCGCCGTCCTGCGGCAAGAAATATTCAAGGATAATCCACGTTTCGACCTCATTGAAGGAGACGTGTTGAAAGCATGGAAGCGAAACCCGCCAGGGCATTATTTTTTCGGCAACTTGCCCTACACTATCGCCGCGAAACTCGTCGGCGACATCATCGAGAAAAGGCGCCTGTTCAAGCGTATGGTCTTTGTCGTACAGAAAGAGGCGGCGGAACGCGCGGCCGCGAAGCCCGGCTCAAAGAATTACTCGTCGTTTTCTGTACTTTGCGCGTCCGCTTATATAGTCACCCCGCTACAGATATTGAAAGGAGCGTCTTTTTACCCGTCGCCCCATGTGGATTCACAAGGCGTGCGATTAGATATGCGTCCTAACGTGGACGATTACCCCGAATTGTTTTATCCATTGGTGCGCGGACTCTTTTCCTCGCGCCGAAAAATCGTTAAAAACAACCTGTCCGCATTTCTGTCTAGTCGAAACATTCCCGCGTGCGCTAATGATGTCCTCCACGCTTGCCGCATACCGGAAAAGGCCCGCGCCGAAACGCTCACGATCGCGGAATTTGTGGAAATGGCTCGGTCGCTCTCCGTCTTTCTTTAACCCTTGCCCAGATAGTCAGCGTTACGTAATCCGCGGCTTTTCCCTGCAATTTGACTGCAATTTACGCCGACTCCGCTTGACCTTTTATCCGCATTGTCTTACCTTATGGCATGGCTGATTATACAAGACTAGATGTATGGGCGTTACGGGCGCAGAAAGAAGGTTATCCGGCCCGCTCGGTTTATAAACTAAAGGAAATTGACGAAAAATTCCACCTTTTCAAGTCGACTGTTTTATTCGGCAAGTCGCCGCGGGCGAAAATCCTTGATCTAGGCGCCGCGCCCGGGAGCTGGAGTCTTTACACCCTACGGAACACCGCATCGTCTCTCACCGCGGTTGACATATCCCCACTCTCGCGGCAGTTTGACAAAGGTCTTTTTGACGATAAAGAACGATTTTTCTTTATTCAAGCCGATATGACGGCTATGGAAACAAAAACCCTTATCAAAGAAAGGGGTCCCTTTGCCCTGTCGTTAAGCGACGCGGCGCCCGCGACAACGGGTAATCGTTCCATTGACACGGCGCGCTCGCTTGTACTAGCGGAAACCGCCTTGGAATATGCCGCGGCTGTCTTGGCAAAGGGGGGATGCCTCGTGGTCAAAGTCTTCCAAAGCGGCGAAAGCGACGAACTGCTCAAGAAAATCAAGGCGATTTTTGATAAAGGCGTCAGTTTCAAACCAAAATCATGTCGTCGAGAGTCTTTTGAAACGTATTACATCGGAATCAGGAAAAAATAGGCAACGACTCAACGGTATGATGAAAGCCTGGCGCGAGGCGATGGTGAAAAGGAGCGGGGAATAAGGAATAGATTTTTCAATAACCGAATCCCAACTCCCTTGTTACAGTAACGCGCTTATTGCCCGCGTAGAGGCGTCCTGCTATATGTTAGAATACCGATTCATCTTCAGACGCGGGAACTGCGGACATAGCTTCTTCCGCGAGCGCCTTATCAGATTCATCCTCCTTTTTGAATTCAGGGCGGAATTCTACATGTTCCGCGACAATGGTTACTTTTGAATGAATCTTGCCGTCGGCGCCGTTCCATCTATCCTGCTTGAGCCGTCCTACGACGCGGACGCCTCGACCTTTGCGCCCCAGATGGTAGCAGTTCTCGGCAAGTTTGGACCATGTTTCAACATCAAAGAAACTCACTTCCTTCTCCGTACCGAAATCTTGCTTGTAAATACGGTTGGACGCAAGACTAAACGTACACAAGGGCGTTCCCTTGGACGTTGACTTAAACAGCGGATCTCTGACAAGATTCCCTTCAATCAAAATGGAATTTAGATTGTTCATATAAATCTCCTCATTAAAAACTCGTAACAGTCGTTCAAAAATTGTTCGACCGTCTTCCTGCCCTCTATTAAGGAGATATCATGGAAATTGCTTTGTTTTTTTTAAATTTTTTAGCGGTTTTCTATAAATATTAGGCGGCGATCTACTCGGATAGCGACGGACGATAGGGACAGCTTTATTTGCGGAAGACAACCACGAGATAGGAAAGAGCGCGCCGTAGGAATAGGGGAACGATTGTCGGGTGAAGCATCGGATTAAGCGGACGTTATAATCCTGAAAAATAGGATTATAACCTTCTGTTGATATTAACGACTATTATTTGTATAAAAGGCTTTCATCATAAAAATGGATTAACTAGAATCTATCTCAAGCGCTTTATTTGAACAATTCTCCCTTTTCCTCGAACCAGAATGTCAAGTCCAGAGCGTCAATCGGTATACCTTCCTTTGCCGCGAATAAGGTCATCATTGCTTCCAGTTTCCAGTATGCGTTTCTTGTGAGACGCACAGTTCCGGACTCTTGCGAAAACACGCCGCGGAGGGCTAATTGCCTCAAGATATGCCTATCTAAAATGCAAACCTCGCTACCCAAACCTATGTTTCGCAAGAAATGAGACGCTTCTTTCAAACCCCATCCGCAGACCTTTTCGGACAGAATATCTCGCGCTTCCCGTTGGGTACTGTCTTTTAGAATCGCGGCGATACGCGCCTTTGTATCCGGGAAGAAGGACTCTCTGTTTGCGATAATATAACGCGCCTTGTTCACATGAAACCGTACGCCATTTTCGCGCAGAACCGCGGCGATACAGTCGGTTTGGGCGATTTCGAGCAGTCCGTCCAAGGCGCATACCGCGCTCCACGCCTTGCGCGCGTTATTTTGTGGGGTACAGGTACAGAAACACATTTCACGAAACACATCAATATCTACGCCGTTCTCCCACAGAGCGCGGAACTCGCCCAACCTATCGTCAATAGCAGTTTTTATTGAAAAATAAATATCCTTCAAGTTATGCGTCATTATTTAAGAGTAACGCATAGGATGCGGTTTGTCAACGGGCTTGAATATTTTCCACACGTCTTCTACAATAGTAAACAGTATGATTGGTGTAATAAACTATGGCGCGGGCAACTTGGGGTCCGTGATGAACGCGCTGTCCTGCCTTGGGGTAAAGGCGGACTTTGCGCCCGGACCAGACGAAGTGAAACGCTTTGATAGAATCATCTTTCCAGGAGACGGACACTTCGGCACCGCTATGTCCGCGCTTGAAAAGACTGGCTATGACGACGCGGTCCGCGAATGGATCAAGGCGGATCGTCCCTTTCTGGGCATCTGCATAGGATTACAATTGCTATTCGAATCGTCTGAAGAAGCTCCGCCCCTTAACAGCAAAACCGTCCGCGGCTTATCCGTGATTCAAGGCGCGGTGAAGAAGTTCTCCTGCCGCAAGGTACCGCAAATCGGCTGGAACAGTACGGTCTTCCGCAAGGGAAGCCGTCTATTCCCGGAATCGTCCGCTCCCTCCCTTCCGTTTTTCTACTACATACATTCGTTTTATGTGGAGCCGACGGACCGTAGCGTTATCGCGGCAGAATCCGACTATTCGGTACGTTTTTGCGCCGCAGTTGAACGCGGCGCGCTTTGCGCGGTTCAATTCCACCCCGAAAAATCCGGCGCGGCAGGATTAAAACTGATGGACAACTGGCTACATAATTATTAAAATATGTCATTGAACTGGAAAGAAATCAATCTTATACTCGAAGAATTGGAACTGACAGGCTTTCAAATACAAAAAGCCGTCCAAACCGCCTTTGACGTCCTTTGCCTTAAACTCTACTGCAAAGGCAAAGGCAAAAACCTGCTCATAGCGCTGACGTCCGGCGCCTGCCGTCTACATGAAACCTTCTCGGTCATTCCCAAGAGGGACCGCCCCCTACGCTTTGCGGAGTTCTTAAACTCCCGCGTCGTCAACGGATGGATAGAAGAAGCCGTCCAACTGGAAGACAACCGTATCGTGAGACTCACGGTGAAGAACAAGGACGAGCGCCTGTTCTTCTACCTGCGCCTCTGGTCAAATGCGGCAAACGCGATTGTAACAGACACGGACGGCAGAGTACTAGACGCCATGCGAAGACTCCCCAAACGTGGAGAGATAACCGGTGGATTTTACCAACCAGAAACTACGGAGATGAAGTCCGCGTCCAAACATTACGATGTCCGCGAATTGGATGGGCAAGGCAGTTTTAATGAAAAGATTGACCGCTTTTACGCAGAACAGGGCGGCGCCTTCTCCCTGGAGGCGCTACAAGAACAAGCGAAGAAGACATTCGAGAGCAAAATGAACCGACTCGCCGCTTCGCTTGAAAGACTCGCGGAGAAAGAGGCGGATTTTGCCAATGCGGAGCGTTTCAAACAATACGGAGACATAATTCTCGCCAATATTGCGGCTGTTCACGTAGGAGATACATGGCTTGAAGCGGACAATTTCTACACTGGTGAGCGGATACGAATCGCCCTTGACCCAAGGATTTCGCCGCAGGCGCAGTCCGAGCGTTATTATACGCAGGCCCGCAAGGCGAAAAGCGGACTTGCGGACTTGCGCGCGGAATTGGCCGCAGGCAAAGAGGAACTCTCCCGCCTTGAAGCAACTCTTTCCTCCCTGTTGGTCGAGTCGAATCCCCTTGTTTTGCGTAATAAATTGCAGACCAATAACAGACCATCGGGTATTTCTGTACAAACCGCACGGGAAGACCAAAAACGACCCGGTATCTCCTTTCGCAGAGGGGATTGGCTATTGATTGTGGGGCGGGACGCCAAAGAGAATGACGCTCTCCTGCGCCATTACGTCAAGGGCGGGGACCTCTGGCTACATGTGAGGGATTTCGCCGGTTCCTATGTTTTCATAAAACAGAGAAAGGGCAAGTCTTATCCATTAGATATTCTCCTGGACGCGGGCGCTCTTGCGGTTTTTTACTCGAAGGGACGTTCTAACGCCGAAGCGGACCTTTTTTACACGCCGGTAAAATTCCTGCGTCGAGTGAAAGACGGGCCCAAAGGACTCGTCATTCCCACCCATGAGAAAAACCTCCATGTCAAACTTGATAAAGACAGACTGAAAGAGCTTGAAAATTGCCGTGTAGAAAAATGAAGTTCCTAAAAGGTCTGGCGCTGTTTTCAGCTTTTGCAAATAGCCGCTTATTGGCGGCGTCGGCGACTTGTATTAAAGAACTGAATTTGATAGAATGATAAAAGAAAAGGAAAAAATGGATACAATTAACGATTTTTCAAGTTTCGGACTGACGTCTGCGGTAATGGAGGCAGTTAAAGCTAAAGGCTTCGCCGCGCCGACTCCGATTCAGACTATAGCTTTACCGCGCCTTCTGTCCGAAGAAGGGCATCTTGTCGTGAAAGCCCGCACTGGCACGGGCAAAACCGCGGCCTTCGGTATTCCTCTCGTGGAGAAATTCACCACCCCAGGACACGCTCCGAACGCCCTCATTCTCACCCCCACGCGAGAACTATGTCAACAGATATGCAAAGAGATAGCCTCTTTGACGTCGCGCCCTTTCCCGCGCATTGCCGCGGTCTATGGAGGCTCTTCCATCCGCAATCAGATACTGGAACTGAAACGCGGTACCGAGATAGTGGCCGGCACTCCCGGCCGTGTGATGGACCTCATGGAACGCAAGGTGCTTGACCTCTCCTCCGTGGAATTCTTCATCCTTGACGAAGCCGATGAAATGCTCGATATGGGATTCTTTGACGATGTTGAGACGATTCTCAAAGCCGTGAAGCCGAACCGCCGCGTCGCGCTTTTCTCCGCCACCATGCCTGAACCAATTTTACGCATCGTCAAAACCTACATAGGCGAAGTGGAGATTTTGGAAGATGCGGCGCCCGAAGACGAAAAACCCGCGGTCGACCAATTCTACCTGATTGTCAAGAGAGAAGACCGTTTGGAAGCTCTGCGTCGCATCATAGACGGGAGCGACGACTTTTACGGTTTGATATTCTGCGCCACCAAAATCGGCGCAGACGAGCTTTGCCGCAGGCTCATGGAGAACAGTTACCATGCGGAAGCGATACACGGCGACCTCTCTCAAGAAGCCCGCGAGCGTACGCTCCGCCGATTTCGCAATCGGCTCACGACCATTCTTGTCGCCACCGATGTTGCGGCGCGCGGTCTTGACATTGAAAAGCTCACCCACGTCGTCAACTGGGATATGCCCCACGACAAGGAAATCTACGTGCATCGCATCGGGCGGACAGGACGCGCCGGCCGCCGCGGACGCGCTATCAGTCTCGCCCTGCCGTCCGAGCGCGGGCGTATGTCCCAACTCTCCCGCTCAATGGAGCGTATACTGGGTAGCCCCATCGCGTTTATGAAGCCGCCGACCGTAAAATCCGTGATGAAATCCCTGAAACGGCGCATCATCAGCACTGCGATGGAAGCGGTTCCAACTGACAATGGATGGGAGTTGGATGGGGAAAACGTAGCGGCGATGAAAACAGCGCTATTTGAGACGCCGCATGACGAGAATAAACCTGACGCGCCCCTTGAAAGCGTAGCAATGGACGAGACGCCTAAAGAAGAAAAGAAATCCGCGCTCTTGGTGGACCCCGTAGGCGCGGTGAGCCGCGAGCTTATAGACAAGCTCGGCGCGGAAAAGGCGGTTGGAGCGCTTATCGTCCTGTCTTTCGGCGAGTTGTTGGACCCTTCGCGCTACGGCGCAATCACCGAGTTCCTAGAGGCAAGACCGTACGAGGAAGCGCGCCGCGAAACGCGTTCCGCGCGGCATAGCGCCTTCAGGCGAGGAGAAACAGGACGGGAACGGCGCGAACAACACGGTAAATGGCGCAGGTTCGGCGACGACCTGGGAGGAGTCGGTTCTTCGTCCGCGGACGGAAGATTGCCATTCGACAGTCTGCGAGTCTATGTGGGACTTGGGAGACAACACGGGGCCACGCCCCGCGACGTGGCGGGACTCCTCGCCCGCACAGGCGGCGTCCCGAACCATTTTGTAGACGCTATTGAAATGAAGGACTTTTGCGCCTTTGCTACCATGCCGGAAGACGCGGCTCGCAGAGCTTGCGGCTATTCCCGCTCAAACAAAGACGCTACCCTCGTCAAGCCCGCTGTCGCCCGAAAATAAACAGCCTGTTCAACGACTTCTCAATAGGCGCAGTTAGTAAACTTGTCTGTCCCGTCTTGACGGCTCCGCTTGCTCTGTTAGACGCAGGCTTTGCCTGCAAGACGGGGACAGCGGCGCCCTCTTTTCAAACAAAACCATTATAAGGCGGTTTGTTAAACTATTTTTTTATTTAGAAAGAAAAAATGTTCTATAAAAAAGTATTTATTTTCCCCCTGTATTATTCTTCTAGTACATACCAAATAGAAACGGCGGTTATTCTCATCCATAATTAGGGAAAACAGCGTCTCCTCAATTTTATACCAGAAGGCGCGGCTTTTCGTATATTCTTTATTACAAGGAGGTTGCTATGGCAATTATTGACAAGTTGAGCGAGGTCTTACACAAAATCAAGGTAAGACTCTATTCCAACATGGTGAGCAGCGATGAAACCAGCGCAGGCGCGGGTGTCAGACACCGAAAACGTCTGTTTTAATCCCCGCCTTTAGGCAGGGTTTGTGTCGGAGGAGCAGGCGTTGTTTGAGGGGCGGTGTCAGACACCGAAAATGTCTGGCGCCGAAAGCGTCTGATACCTTTATTTATATTGGTGTAAAAGGACTACCTGCCAAAGGAATTTATTAGAACATATTCAATTTATCAAATAAAATTGATCTTGTTGATTTTGATATAAACGCTTCATTTACTAACCATGTTGGGACTTGAATCTTTGAACGCCGACAGCTATTATAGCGTAAGGATGTTGATAACATCCGCTTGAAATTGTTGGATTTAAGGAGAACAATATGGCAAGACATTTTTTCTTTACATCAGAATCTGTAGGCGAAGGTCACCCGGACAAGCTCTGTGACCAAGTATCGGACGCTATCCTAGACGCGTGCTTGACAGACGACCCGGAGAGCCGCGTCGCGTGTGAAACGTTTGCCTCAACGTCTCTCGTATTGATTGGCGGAGAAATAACAACAAAAACCTTTGTTGATTTCCAGCGCATCGTACGGGAAGTAGTACGAGATATTGGTTATACAAACCCTGATTACGGGCTTGATTGCAATTCTATGGCGGTCCTCGACATGATACATAACCAGTCTCCGGACATAGCCCAAGGCGTCTCTGGTACAGGGCTTGAGGAATATAAGGGACGGCAAGGCGCGGGCGACCAGGGTATGATGTTCGGGTTTGCGTGCAACGAAACCGAGGAGCTTATGCCCCTCCCTATTACACTGGCTCATAAGGTTCTGCGCAAGGCGACCGCGCTCCGTAAGTCAAAAGCCGTCAAATGGCTTCGTCCGGACGCAAAATCTCAAATAACAGTTGAATACGAGGCGCAGAAGCCCGTCCGCATCGACACGGTCGTCGTATCTCACCAGCACGACGACGGCGTTTCCTACGATGAAATCAAGAATACGATTATCAGCCAAATCATCAAGCCGATACTAGAACCAACCGGGCTTCTCGACGCCAAGACCAAATATTTCATCAATCCGACTGGACATTTCGTAGTGGGCGGTCCTTTCGGCGACACTGGACTTACGGGACGAAAGATTATCGTAGACACCTACGGCGGCGTGGGGCGGCACGGCGGCGGCGCGTTCTCCGGCAAGGACCCGACCAAAGTAGACCGTTCCGCAGCGTATATGGCTCGCTATGTAGCGAAAAACATCGTCGCCGCGGGACTGACGGAACGTTGCGAGGTAGAACTCGCCTACGCCATCGGCGTACCATTCCCCGTGTCGGTCATGGTTGAGACCTTTGGCACAAGCAAAGTCGCCGAACAAGACATCGAAGCGGCCGTTTCCAAAGTCTTTGACTTGACCCCCGCGGGTATCATCAAGACCTTTGACCTCCGCAGACCCATCTATCAACAAACCGCGTCCTATGGACATTTCGGCAGACCTGAGTTCCCGTGGGAAAAAATAGATAAAACGGAAGAATTGAGAAAAAATGTGTAATTGTTGAATTGGGTTTTACACAACCCGCGTGGATGGATTTTAGGAAGCGTCGAATTTCGTCCTGCAACTGTCGCAGTATGAGATGGAAAAAGAATATCCACTACGTTTAGAATAAAACTGCTTCGCCGCAAAGCGCACTCCGAGGCGAGGCAGTAAATCCAAAAGAAAATCGTATTGTATTGACCATACTCAATTTAGAGAATAGCCGCCTTTCTACATTTTTGTATGACCAGCTCGATTTTCTACATTTTTGTATTTTTTGACCGTTGTTCTTCATCAAAAATATATGTAATTCTTTATATCATAAATAAATAATGTTGGCACGAATATTGCTTGTAAGATTTATGATGTTTTTCAGCTATTTACTATATTATACGTTGAACTACTGACGGCGTTTATGCCGCGGCATAAACGCCGCAACCTCCGAGGCTCTCTAAAAATCGTGATTTTTGTATATGCGATTTTTTAGAACCCCTCATATTTTACTTTTATAAAGAAAAAGGAGAACTGTATGCGCGCAGAAGAATTTGATTTTTCTAAAAACCCGATAGAGGAACTCTACGGGACCAACTGTTTTTCAAACGCTGTTATGAAGGAGCGTCTACCCAAGAGTATCTACAAGGAGATCCTCGCGGTGCAAGCGGGCGAGCGAGAACTTACCCTTGAAGTCGCGGAAGTTGTCGCTGTCGCCATGCGCGACTGGTCTATATCCAAGGGAGCGTCCCATTACACGCATTGGTTTCAGCCCCTCACCGGTTTGACTGCCGAAAAGCACGATTCCTTCATTTCCCCCACTCATGACGGCAAAGTTTTGATGGAATTTTCCGGCAAGGAACTCATCAAGGGCGAGCCTGACGCATCAAGCTTCCCTTCAGGCGGCTTGCGCGCTACCTTCGAAGCCCGCGGCTATACCGCGTGGGACGTTACCAGCCCGGCTTTTCTAAAACAGGACAAGACAGGCACAACCCTTTGCATACCCACGGCTTTCATCAGCTATTATGGGCAGGCGCTCGACAAGAAAGTCCCGCTCCTCCGCTCAATCAACGCTGTGGGTAAACAGGCGCTCCGCGTACTTCGCACTCTGGGCGATGAAACCACCCGCCACGTATTCACATCCGTGGGACCAGAACAAGAATATTTCCTGATTGACAAAGATTTTTACGAAAGACGCCCTGACTTGATACTCACCGGCAGGACAGTTTTCGGTTCCATGCCGGCGAAAGGACAGGAGCTCGAAGACCACTATTTCGGCGCAATCAAAGAGCGGGTTATTGCGTTTATGCGCGAACTTAACGTGGAGTTGTGGAAGGTCGGTATTCCAGCCAAAACTCAGCACAACGAGGTCGCTCCAAATCAGTTTGAAATCGCTCCTGTTTATTCGACAACCACATGGGCGACGGACGCGAATCAGCTTGTCATGGAGACGCTGAAAACAGTAGCGCGGCGGCATGGCATGGAAGCTATTCTCCATGAAAAGCCTTTCGCGGGCGTGAACGGTTCCGGCAAGCATAACAACTGGTCCATCGGTACGGACGACGGCGTCAACCTACTCGATCCGGGCAAGAATCCAGAAACCAACGCCCGTTTTCTCTTGTTCGCCACTGCGGTTGTTGAAGCCGTTGACCGCTATGCCCTGCTCATCCGCGCTGGCGCGGCGACTGCGGCAAACGACCACCGTCTCGGCGCGAACGAGGCCCCGCCAGCTATCGTTTCTATATTCTTCGGGGGACCCCTCACCGAAATCCTTGAAAGCATCGCGGAAAACAAGCCCCTTATCCACAAGGACACAGGCGAAAAAATTCAACTTGGAGTTACGAGCTTGCCGAGCCTGCCGAAAGACGTTTCTGACCGTAACCGTACCAGTCCCTTTGCCTTCACGGGTAACAAGTTCGAGTTCCGCATGGTCGGCTCTTCGCAATCTATCGCCACGCCGAATACGTTCCTCAACGTCGCGGTCGCCGAGGTTCTCGCGGAATTCGCGGACAAGCTCGAAAAAGCGTCTGAAAAAAACAAAGCTCTGCTGGATATTATCCAAGAATCTTATTCCAAACATCGGCGTGTGGTCTATAACGGCAACGGTTATTCAGACGAATGGGTCAAGGAGGCGGAACGACGCGGCTTGCCCAATGTGCGGAATGCGGTCGACGCGCTTGCAGTTCTCACGCGAAGCGAAACAATTCAGCTTTTCGAGAAACATGGGGTACTCACTGAGGAAGAATTGGAGAGTCGCTACCACATATACCTTGAAAAGTACGCCAAGCAGATAAACATTGAGGCGGGCGTTAGCATTGATATGGCCAGACGGCAGATTTTCCCGGCCGTAACGTCTTATGCGGGACGTCTTGCCAAGACCGCCTCGTCGCTTGCGGCTATAGGAGCGATAAGCGCCCCGCAAGAAAAGCAGGCCAAGCGAATCGCGGAACTTGGCGCAGAGCTTTTCGAGGAAACCGCGAAATTGGAAGCCGTGTTATCAGACGCTCAAGAGTCGGACGATCCGTTCGCCAAGGCCAAGGCTTACTCCGAGAAAGTTTGTCCGGCAATGTCCGCGGTGCGCTCAAAAGTGGACGCGCTTGAAGAGCTTTCTCCCAAGTCTGTGTGGCCCCTCCCGGGTTACGAAGATATGCTATTCAAGCTATAGTTTTCTGAAAATACGCGCCTTTTTGTGAAGAAATATTATGGAACGCATAACGTTATCTTTGACGCGGAAGCAAGTCGCGTCCTTGAGCGTGGGAAATAGACGCCTCTTATCGGGCGTCGTCTACACGGCGCGGGACGCGGCGCATAAGAGGCTTATCGCCCTGCTTGATGCGGGGGAGAGACTGCCCTTTGACATGGAAGACGCGTGTATATACTATACAGGTCCGACTCCGGCCCCGCCCGGCCGCGTTATCGGCGCGGTCGGCCCCACTACGAGTGGGCGTATGGACGTCTACACGCCGCGCCTTTTGGAGGCGGGACTCCGCGTCATGATCGGCAAAGGGGAAAGAGGGGATGCGGTTGCGAGCGCAATGCAGAAGACGGGCGCGATTTATTTAGGCGCGTTAGGCGGCATAGGCGCCCTTCTTTCCTCTTGTGTAAAGGAGTCGCAAGTGATAGCCTTCCCAGACTTGGGAACAGAGGCTATCCGCCGCCTCGTGGTGCAAGATTTTCCAGTTACGGTCGTCATTGATAGTAATGGAGATAATCTCTATAAAATCGGAAGGCGAGACTTTCTTGCGTGGAAGACTAGAATCTGATATGTATCAGATTCATCTTAATGCGGATTATGGGCGTATATTCCTCTTAACCGCAGGCGGATTACCCATTGAATAGCCTTTGGGAATCGAGGTATTTTTCGACGTCGAAGGCCTTGAAGAGCTTGCCCATAGGTTTACTCATAACGATGTTTTTGATGATTTTCGCTGAGAGGTTTGCCGAAGGGACGACTTCGAGGTTGATTATTTGGTTGGCGATGTTGGAATGATAGACTGTGTCGCTTGCTACTATGCGGTTGAGTAAGCCGTCTGCGATAAACTGGTTCAATACTGTGGACGCTGGACTAGAGAACAGCGCGTGCATGATGGCGATGTTGATTTCTTTTGGTTTGTGCGCGTGAAGCGCCTGAATAAGGCTTTTCACGGAACCGCCTGTGTCTACCATATCATCGACTATCCACAGGACTTTACCTTCCAGCGGTTCCGCGGACAGGATATTGATGGATTCTACGGTATTCGCCTTTGTGTAATCGCGTTGCTTGTGCGCCACCACCAGAGGCGCGCCGAACGCGTTGGCAAAGTCCCGCGCCAGTTTCTCCCCGCCCGCGTCTACGGAACAGAACGCCCATCGCGGTCTCACTTCGTTCACGAGAAATCCTTTATTACGAATATAGGCGTCGCACAGATGGCGTTTCAGAAGGGTATGACCAGGAATGTCGTCAATGAGGCATACGTTTGGGTCAAGCATTGACTTTGACTTGTCGGAATGGAGTTGGTAGGTTATGAAGTGTTCCGTTCCCATACTCGCCAGCGTCTTGAGATGACACCACAGCCCTACTGAACTCCGCCGCGCGGTTCTATCCGACCGGGAACAGGACACATAGGGTTCAAACACGATAATTTTCCTTGCCTGCCCCCGTTTCAAAGCGTCTATCGTATGGTACAGCTCAATCTTCGCCGTGTTTACGTCTATATTCGCCTCGTTTCTGGCGCAACTGGTAAAAAGGATAACGTCCTTGCCGCGAATGGACTCTTCTATAACTACTTCCATCTCGCCGTCGGCGAAAATATCGGTCCTCAATATTTGAACGGCGTCGACGTCGTTTACGCCCCTGACATTACTGAATTCGGGAAACTTTAAGAGCTGTTCCACTACCCGCGCCGCGTACGCGCGCATAGACCGCGTCGCTGTGATGATAAAGTTCATATCACTTCACTCTATTTTTGAGCCATTCTTTATATTTTTGAGGATCGACGCGGAAGGCGACGATTGGAGAATCTTTTTCGGTGTTCCACAAAGCGTTTGCGGCTTCCATAAGAAGGCGTTCCGCGTCAATTTCTTCTCGGTCTGAACGGGAACTTAACCCGATAAAAATTTCCTGTTCCGGGTATTTGTTTAAGAACGCGTTTCGGAAGTCGGACGCTTTACGAAATCCTGCATCAATGGTTGTCCCCGGCGCAATGACGTTTATACGGCGTTCTGATCTCTCCTCGTTAAGAGGCGTCTCAAAGATTATGTCTTTCAAGACGAAGAAATCAATCACGTCTTCCGCAAAGCGTTCCTTCTTGGATTCCATCGCCATGACGGTCAAGTCTTGATTAAAGGTTAGGCTACGCTCCAATTCGTTGGCGAGTTTTTCGGTAAGGTCGAATTCGTTTCCTATGCCGAGGAAGGGCGTATTCGGTTCTTCCGCGGTGAGTCCGTCGAGTTCCTCTTTGGTCAATTCAGGCATGAAGATTTCATCGTTGTCGTCGGACACGACCGACGTATTATCAGTCGTTATTTCTTCGTCAAAAAGATTACTGACGGACGCGGCGTCTTCTTCCTTCGCCCTTACGTTGTCAGCTCCCAAAGAAATTCTGTCCCGCAACAGTAGAAGACGCAGTAAAAATGTGAAAAAAGATACGCACAGGGCAAACAAAACTCCAAAGAGACTCCATTTAAGCGCGGCGATAGCGGACGCGTAATCGACGCGGTTGTAGGCGGCTCTGATAGTTACGTTTCGTTGATTTGCAATAGACAGAGGCGAAACCAATTCGTCTGTTGAGAGCAGGAAGGATTTTTTGAAAGAAGGTTTCCCGTAGTTCCATTCGACGCCCGCATCGCGGACGGTTTCAAACGCGTATTCGCCGGTCCCGCTTGAAACGACGACTGCTTTTAAAGCGTTCGACAAAGCAAGAGTCTTGTTGAACGCGGATTGAAAAGGCTCGGTCATAAAGTCGAGACTGAGGTTTTGCGTGTAAACGACCAGCTTGTCAAATTCTTTTTGAGCCGTCTGGCGCTGTTCATTCATATTCTTGAGAATCATGATTCCCGCGAACACGACCGCGGCTAGGTAGACGGCAATACAAAGGACTCCAACAATAAAGGAGACGCGGGGAGAAATAAGAGAGCTTTCTAAAGATATTTCCACAGAACTGTGTGCTTTACTGTACTGCATAGGAAAAATTATACACTAATTTTTAATTCTTGACAAGATGGATTTTTTGATCGCAGAAAATCCGACGATAAATCAAGCGTTGCGTTTTTAGAAGAGAGGCGGTTTTTATTTAGGAGAAAACGTATTTTTTACTGGACGATATTTCAGAATCACAGTATAATGCAGGACAATACGATGTGTAAAGTTTCCTTTCGCATCGCCTTTTAAAGAAGCGTCAATTCTCAAACTATCAAAATCGGCGCTTCTTCATATTCTTTCACAGGAGGAAATATGGCGGTTTCTTTGAGCAAAGGACAGAAGGTAGACCTGACAAAAGGAAATCCAGGTTTATCAAAATTGATTGTGGGTCTCGGATGGGACACCAACAAGTACGACGGAGGTGCGGAATTCGACCTTGACGCATCTACATTTTTACTGGACGCAAATGGTAAGGCGCGGGATGAGAAGGATTTTGTGTACTACAACAATCTCAAACATCCTTCGGGCAGCGTCTTCAGCACGGGCGACAACCGTACCGGCGCGGGAGAAGGCGACGACGAGCAAATCAAGGTGGATTTGTCCAAGGTTCCGGCGGATGTGGCAAAAATCGCCTTTACCGTTACGATTCACGAAGCCGATTCGCGTAAGCAGAACTTCGGACAGGTGAGCAACGCCTTCATCCGCGTCGTGGACGAACAAAACAACAAGGAAATGCTCCGCTACGACCTGGGCGAAGATTACTCGATTGAAACCGCGGTCGTAGTGGCTGAGCTCTATCGTAATGGAGTGGAATGGAAATTCAACGCAATCGGTAGCGGCTTCCAAGGCGGTCTCGGCGCTCTGGTTCGTAACTTCGGGCTATAAAACCAGAGAAACGAGTAAAGAATTAAGCGCTAGTCGCTAGGGAGTTGGAGTAACGAGGGGTTTGTTAAGCGTCCTGAGCTCCAAACTCCCTATTGAAAAAGGAAATAGCATGGCCATAGAATTAAGAAAAGGCGACAAGATCAGCCTTGAGAAGAAATCAGGCGTGGGATTGGGCGAAATTATCGTGAATCTCAACTGGAATCAGGGAGGAAAAGGTTTTTCCCTGTTCAAAAAGAAGGGCGTGGACCTGGATTTGGGTTGTCTTTATGAAATGAAGGACGGAAACAAAGGGTGCGTACAGGCGTTAGGCGGCGCTTTCGGCAATTTCAATAAATTTCCCTTCATTTTGCTGGACGGAGACGACCGCACTGGAGCGTCTCTTGACGGGGAGACGCTCCGCGTAAACGGTGGCAGAATCGCGCAATTCAAACGAATCCTAATCTATACATTCATTTACGAAGGCGCGGCTGACTGGCGGCAAGTGGACGGCCTGGTAACGGTGAAATATCCGGGCGCGCAGGATATCATCGTCCGTATGGACGAATACGGCTCCACTCAGACAATGTGCGGCATAGCGCTTCTGGAGAATCAAAACAATGAAACGTTCCAAGTAAGCAAGTTTGTGCAATTCTTCAGCGGTCACGAGGCGATGGACCGCGCTTTTGGGTGGGGAATGCGGTGGGTCGCGGGACGGAAGTAAGCTTTTTGGAGAGTTGGGAGCTGGTAACAACGAATTCGAGTCCTTGCGGGGAGGCGTCTTGACCATTTTCCACAAGACCGCTATAATTTTTAATTTATTCGCTATGCGTAAAATATCCTTGACTCTTTTCTTTAGTTTTTTCTTTAACTTCCTCCTTTCTCTTAACGGGCAAGATTATCCTCTGCTTATCGGCACAAGCGAAGGATTGGATGGACTAGCGCGAGACGGCGAACGCGTCAATCTGTGGCGAGGCGGAAACGTCAAGAAAATCGCCAGAACGGACGCCTACCGGGCAATTCTTACAGACAAAGGCGTGTTTATTTCGGAAGCTCCCGTTTCCGCGGAGAGCGGACAATATCTAAAAGAGTGGGAGGCGCGGAACGCCGGCTTGCCCGTCAAGACAATCAAGGTGTTTGAGAATGGACAAAAATCCTTCATAAAGATAACGCAGGAAATCAAGGACTTAGAAGTGGACGGAGACGTCCTTGTCATTGCCATGAAAGACGCGGTCTACCTCTCCCACAACCGCGGACGGACATGGCAAGACCTCGGCGCGCCTCACGCCCTCACCAACGGGATAAAGGCGGTCGCGGTCGCCCGTATGCCGGAACTTACCGTGTTTGCGTCCCACAGCATTTACGGGGTGAGTTACCTTCTCCCGAACAAGGGCAAATGGACGGAACTAAACACAGGGTTGGAAAAACTCGAAACAACGAACAATCCCGATGAAGTGTCTGATATCGCGGTTGACGCGGCGGGTGGACGAGCGACGGTTTATGCGTCTCAATCTTTCCGCGGCAGGCTCTACCAGTTGGACTGGACGCGCAAACGCTGGGCGCAAATCTGGTCTGACGGCAAAGACTTCGGTCCCACCGACTCCCTTGACGTTTTCCCGGACCGGGGAGAAGGCGTCTCATTGCGCTTTGCGACGGATAGAGAGGTGGCGCAATGGTCCGAGGGAAGCGTCAGTCAACGAACCGACGTCCGAGACTTCATTAGAAATATTTACCGAAACTTGAATGTAGTCCCGAACTGTCTCCTTATGTCGTATTCGGGACTAACGATGAATCTCTCTGAGCTTTGGATGATTAACGACGCGGCGAATCCGCGCCAGGAACTAGCTACGGGTAAGAGAGGGCTTTACTTACTGATTGACAAGGCTGTGCGAGACGCGGATTTCAAACAATATCTGGACGTGATTGACCGAGCGGGGCTTAATTTGGCGGTCATTGACATGAAAGACGACTTCGGCAGACTCCGATGGAGGACCGACAATCCCGCTCTAACCGCGAAAGGGCGCGTCTTCAATCCGATTGATATTGACGATTTTCTCTCCGCGATGCGGGCGCGGGGAGTCTATACAGTCGCTCGCATCGTGGTTTTTAAAGACCCGGAATTGGCTCAACGAGACGGGGGCAAATACGCGGTCTGGGACGCCGGAACGAGCAAACCTTGGCGGGGATATTTTGAGACGAAAACCGAAGACGGCGAGGTGAAACGGTCGCTCAGTAGCGAGCAATGGGTTGACCCTTACTCAGAGGCGGTCTGGGAGTACAATACAGCGGTCGCCCGCGAACTTCAAGACCTGGGTTTTGACGAGATTCAGTTTGATTACATTCGGTTTCCGACCGACGGGGATAATCTCTATCAAGCGCGTTACCGATGGCAGGACCCGGGTATGGACAGGGACAGCGCTATTCTGTCCTTTCTGCGACATGCGCGCGCGCGGGTTTCGGCGCCGATTTCCATTGACATTTACGGAGCTAACGGCTGGTACCGCACAGGTTCACGTACAGGACAGGAGGTAGAATTACTTGCGCCCTATGTCGACGTCATCTGTCCGATGTATTATCCGAGTCATTTTGAACAATTCTTTCTCGCCCAGCCGCCGGCCGAACTACGCCCTTACCGTATCTACTTCATAGGCACGGGGCGGAACATGGTGATTTCCCGCCGCCAAGCCGTCATCCGTCCTTGGGCCCAGGCTTTTTACCTGAACGTCTCATACGACCGCAAATTCTACAACCGCGACTATGTGCGCCGCCAAGTAGAAGGAGTAACCGACGCAGGCGCGCCTGGATATACGTTCTGGAACACGTCCGGGCGGTATGAAGACATCTTTTAGTACGTAATACCCCTAAAATTCTTGAATACAAGCGCCTATAGCGCTAATTTATAAAAGAGCCGCTAGGCGCGCTGTGTAAAATATTTCGCATAACGTTCCGACGGTATATGACGTTTTTCTGTTTATATATTTTCTTGATTATATACTTTCATTGCTTCTTTACTTATTTCTTCTACAGTCATTCCAATATACAAATTATTCCATTCTGTATAATCAAATGTGTTTATTTCATTGGTATTATATTTCAAAATACCATCATCAATGGTTATAAAATTCTACATTAATTGCGCATGACAAATGCAACGCATAGTTTTATTTTCATTATCCCTTGGCAATTTCTGTAATACCAGTTACCATGCTTGCCAAATTTTGTAAATCAGACGGGATAATAATCTTTGTAGATTTTCCATCGGCGACTTTTTCAAGCGTTTCAAAACTTTTGAGTTTAATTGCGCCTTCTTCACCAATAGATTGTTTTATCATAGCTAAACCATTAGCGGTAGCCTTCTGAACGGCCAAAATCGCTTGCGCTTGCCCCTCTGCTTCTTGTATAGCAGCTTCTTTTTTTGCTTCTGCTTGTAAAATTATTGATTGCTTTATACCTTCCGCTTCAAGAATAGCAGATTGTTTTTTGCCCTCAGCGGCAAGTACGGAGGCACGTTTTTCGCGTTCAGCCGTCATCTGCATTTCCATTGCCGCCGTTACAGACGCCGGTGGATTTATATTTTTTACTTCAACCCGATTTACTTTTATTCCCCAAGCGTCAGTAGCTTCATCTAAGATGCTGCGCAGCTTTGTATTTATTGTGTCCCGGCTTGTCAATGTCTCATCCAACTCAAGTTCGCCAATAACATTACGCAGTGTTGTTATTGACAATGCCGCAATTGCTTTTCCGGGATTTTCAACGCCATAGGTAAACAATTTTGCATCCGAAATCTGATAAAAAACAACCGTATCAACATCCAATGTTACATTATCTTTAGTTATAACCGGTTGAGGGGGATAATCAAACAGGTCTTCTTTAAGGGAGACTCTTTTG
>JAIRKH010000055.1 GCA_031260245.1 Treponema sp.
CCCGTGAGCGATCCGCGGAAAACTTCGGTCCAAACGGGTTCGCCGTTCGATTCATGGCCGATTTGATACCAGTTTGCGCTGTGATAGTCCACTCCGCTTGCGGATGCGTAGTCCTCTTCATATATGATTTCTCCGTCGTCAATATATACATAGGGCCCAAAGTAACGCTTGTCCGGATACAGGCCGTACGGCTCGAACCAGACGCCGCCGCCCATTGTGTTGGCGTTGGAACTTACCATGCGCGTGATGAACCGCTTCATCTCGCCATTTTCGATGGATTCCATCGTACAGGTTTCCATATAAACAGCCATCGTACGCGCAATACCGGCGTTCTTAAGCAATTCATTCTCGATTTTAAGACTGGCAGATTCAAAAGTTTCATTGATTTTCTCGTTTGTCTGCTCTCTGATTTGAGAGCTCGTCACCTTCTGCGTAATCAAAATAAAAAGTAGCGTGGATATTCCTATAATAGGAACAACTGACAATATAATACGCGAGGCTATGCTCTTAAATCGCAATTTTTATCCTCCACATCCATTTGAGAATACGCTCAAAAACGGGCGCCGTTCTGTTACTTCGCAAATAAGTATATCATAGATTGATGTAAGTAAAAAGTACGCTTTATCTACAATTTTTTTTGATTCGTCAATGTTTGTTGTTTGGACGTCTGGTAAATAGTGCGGAACTCGTTCCCGACGCGCTGTCAGATACTATATAGAGCGCGAATCCACTTTTAACAACTATGAACGCGACGGTATTTTTCCGAAAACGTATTCAATTCGTCTAATGTGAACGTATTTACTTCTTGTCAGTATTTTTTCACCGCGTATTCAACCCACCCGCCCGCGTGCACAAGCGCTTTTTCAAATCCCATTAGGACGATGGGCGTTATTTTCTTTCTTGATGGAGAAGAGAATGTAAGCGTTTCCGCCGATAGGTCCACAGCGACGCTCGCGTCAGAATCCGCAAATTCAGCGAAGAGAGCGTCTATTTCCGCCTTAGGCAATTCCGCGGCAATCATGCCGCAATTGAACATATTCCGTCTGAATATACGAGCGAAGCTTTCAGCAATCACAATATTTATACCATTTGCCTCAAGCGCCCACGGAGCGTGTTCCCGAGAACTTCCGCACCCGAAATTCGCTCGCGCGACAATAACGCCAACGTCCGTGAGTTTCCCTGTGTCGAAGCCGTCGAGTTTCAGGTCTTCAAGCAGAAACGGCTTGAGCGCCGCCTTCGAATCCTCCGTCAAATACCGCGCTGGAATAATCTCGTCGGTATTGACGTCGCTCCTGTCTAGAAACAGAGCCTTCCCGCCGAATGTTTTCATGTTTCCTCCTTAAATATGGATAAAAACAACGAATTGAGTTTTCTATTCTCGAATATCTCTTGAAATTATCAAGCTTCATTTTCTCGAACTTCGCGCGTATTGTCTATCGTAATTCTTGCGTCTTCGCTTTATTTTGTAATATTCAAAAGCGCTCTAACCTCCTCGTCAGTGAGAGTTTCCTTTACCATAAGCTCGTCCGCAAGCTTTTCAAGTTCTAATTGACGTTCTAATAATATCGCCTGCGCCTGCTCCTTCGCCTTGTTAAGTATTTTTCTCACAGCCGCGTCAAGGTTTTTAGCTGTTTCTTCGGAGTAATCCTTGCGCCGCGCAATTTCTTTACCCACAAAAATCGGCTCTTCTTCTTGCCCGTAAGCAATGGGGCCCATGTCTTCGTCCATGCCCCATTCGCAAACCATGTGCCGAGCCATCTCAGTCGCCTGCTGAATGTCTTGCTTGGCGCCGGTAGTCGTCTCGTCGTAGAAAAGCTTCTCAGCGGACCAACCGCCGTAACAAATCACGATACGGTCTTCAATCCATCCCTTGGTGCGGCTGTAACTATCCGCTTCAGGCAAGGACATTGCCATACCGAGCGCCCTGCCGTGCGGCACAATAGTTACTTTGTGGAGCGGGTCCGCGTTTTTGAGGAAGTAATGCAATAAGGCGTGGCCGCTCTCGTGAATCGCCGTCATCTTACGTTCTTTTTCGGAAATCGCCAATGTGGTGCGCGCGACGCCCATGAGGATTTTGTCCCGCGCCTCCTCGAAGTCTTCCATAGTAACAAAGTCTCTATTCCGTCTTGCCGCGAAGAGCGCGGCTTCGTTGACGAGATTGGCGATTTCCGCGCCGCTCATACCCGGAGCCGCCCGCGCCAGCTTATCAAAATCAACCTCGTTGGCAAGCGGTATCTTTTTCGCGTGAATCTTGAGAATCTCCTCGCGCTCCTTGACGTCCGGCATGGCCACGACGACCTGCCTATCAAAACGCCCTGGACGGAGGAGAGCCGGGTCAAGCACGTCTGGGCGGTTAGTTGCGGCAAGGATGATGATACTGTCTTTTGCGTTCGCGTCGAAGCCGTCCATTTCAACCAACAGTTGGTTCAAAGTCTGCTCGCGCTCATCGTGTCCTCCGCCGTAACCTGCGCCGCGGGTTCTGCCCACCGCGTCAAGCTCGTCGATGAAGATGATGCACGGCGCGCTCTTTCTCCCTTGCTCGAACAAGTCCCGCACACGACTCGCGCCCACGCCCACGAACATCTCCACGAAATCCGAACCTGACATATGAAAATAGGAAACGTTAGCCTCGCCCGCAACCGCGCGCGCCATAAGGGTCTTGCCTGTGCCGGGCATACCTACTAAAAGTACGCCTTTAGGAATCTTCGCGCCCATTCGAGTGAAACGTTCCGGGTCTTTTAGGAAAGCGACCACTTCCTCAAGCTCGTATTTTGCGTCTTTTTGCCCCGCGACGTCCGCGAAAGTTATCTTTTTGCCGTTGTCCTCGTATTTCTTTGCTTTACTCTTACCGAACTGGAAAGCTTTGCCCCCGCCGCCCGGAGCGTTTCTCATCATAAAGTAGATGAAAGCAAAACATATAATCCATGGCGTCAATTCTAATAGTATCTTCCACAGCGGGTTACTTGCGGAGCCGCCTTCAATAGCGATGTCGTTTTCCATGAGCCTCGGTAGAAGCGTCGAATCTTGATAAGGAATGTACGTGCGAAACAACGAAGGAGCGCCGTCTTTCAGCGCGCCTTCTATGGTGTGGTTATCAACAATTTTCACCTTTGAGACGTTTCTCTGGTCGAGGAAGTGGGTGAAAGTCGAATAAGGTATGGTTTGTATCGTGGGAGCGACAGGTCTCAAAAAGAAAACGGCGAAAAACACGCCTATAATAACAAAAAAAACCAGGGCCAAAGGGTTTGACTTACTGTTTTTACGCGGTCTGAACGGCGGTTTTTGTTTCTCCTTGTCGTTATCAATCATGTTTACTCCTCATGCATGGTCCGTATGAAAATCCGCTTCACACGGTATTTCAATATACCACTATTTTTAATTTATGTCTACTGGTTGGCGCGTTTGAAAGATATGACGGCTTAATCTCCCGCGAAAATAATGTTATGGTAAATCAGACTTATGATTCGCAGGGTAGCTTAAGCCGTAATTTTTCTCTTGAACCGCTTGCGGAATCGCTCTGTTTGTGCTACTATTGATTTATGACAGACTGCATTTTTTGTAAAATCGCCGAAGGCGAAATACCGTCAAAGAAGATATATGAGGACGAGGAAATGGCGGCGTTTCACGACGTTTCGCCTCAAGCGCCTGTGCATTTTTTGGTAATCCCCAAGAAACACATCAAAAACATCATGGAAGTCCATGATGATCACAGCTCCTTATTAGGCCGCTTACTCGTTAAGGCGGCGGAACTGTCAAAAGAGCTAGGATGCGAGGAAAAAGGCGCTCGTTTCGTTGTTAATTGCAAGGAACACGGCGGACAAACCGTGGACCACTTGCATATCCACGCGCTTGCCGGTAGGCCGCTCGAATGGCCCCCGGGATGATGTTAGGGAGATAGACATGAAAACTGTATGTGGAATCGACCTTGGAACTCAGAGTTGCAAGGTACTACTTTACGACTATGAAAAGAAGGCGGTTTTGGCGCGGAGTCAAGTACCGATTGAGCTTATCGCGGGAAACGACGGCGCCCGTGAACAGAAAGCCGAATGGTACGAATCCGCGTTAAAAACCTGCTTTGACAAGCTCGACGCAGAACTCAAGAAAACTATAGCGGCTGTCGGCGTATCCGGGCATCAGCATAGCCTCGTGCCGTTGGACGGAGACGGCAAGCCTCTCTACAACGTCAAGTTGTGGTGCGATACCGCCACCGCGCCGGAATGCGCTGAACTGACGTCGAAAGCCGCGTCTTTGAGCGCGTCAAACGGCGGCGGGGAAGCCGCGCTCATCGCGGAAACCGGCTTGCCCATGAGACCAGGTTATACTGCGCCCAAGGTACAATGGCTTAAAAACCATAAGCCCGAAATTTTCGCAAGACTACGGCATATTCTCCTTCCCCACGATTACCTCAACTTCCTACTCACTAGCGAATATACAGCGGAAGCCGGGGACGCGTCTGGTACCGCTCTCTTTGACGTGAGAAAACGCGCGTGGTCAGAGAGAGTCTGCGCGCTCATAGACTCGTCAGTTATAGACTGGCTCCCGCGCATCGTGGAACCGGGTTGCCCCGCAGGGCGCGTCTCAGCGCGGGCCGCGGAGCTTTACGGCGTCCCGGAAGGCGCGATTGTCGCGTCAGGGGGCGGAGACAATATGATGGGCGCGATAGGTACAGGCGCGGTCAAGGATGGATTCCTTACTATGAGTCTCGGCACATCCGGCACGCTTTTCGGCTTCTCAAGCGTACCGGTGATTGACCCCAAAGGCGATCTCGCCGCGTTCTGTTCCTCTACAGACGGATGGCTCCCTCTGCTCTGCACCATGAACTGCACAGTGGCGAGCGAGGAGTTCCGCGGGCTTTTTGGGCTTGACGTCAAAGCCTTTGACGCTTCGGCAGCTCAAGCGCCTATAGGCGCGGGCGGCGTTGTGGTTTTGCCCTTCTTCAACGGCGAGCGCACCCCGAACCTACCCAACGGACGAGCAAGCCTTAACGGATTGACAGCCGCAAACTTCACGCGGGAAAACATAGCGCGAGCAAGCCTCGAATCGGCCATTTTCGGCATGAGAATTGGACTGGAGGCTTTCAATGAATTGGGATTCAAGGCAAGAGAAATCCGACTCATAGGCGGCGGAGCAAAGAGCGAGTTGTGGCAGTCCATAGCGGCGAATGTTATGAATCTGCCTATCCGCGCGCCTACAAGCGAGGAAGCCGCGGCCGTAGGCGGCGCAATTCAGGCATTGTGGACATTGGAAAATTTGAAGGAAAGCAAAGCTATAGCGGAAGTCTGCGAAGAGCATATCGCCATGGAAGGGAAGACGGTTGCGCCGGACCCGTCAGTCGTTGCCGCCTATGACGAGGCTTACGCGGAGTACTCAAAATACCTGAACGCTCTGAAAGGTCTCTATGAATAGCCGTTTTTCAGTTATCAAGAGAACTTGCGGACCCGCGTTTATTCTGGCGTGATTATGTATCGCTTCATTTTGATATTACTGTTTTTCTGTAGTTTCATTTCCGCGCAAGACGCCGTTCTCTTTCGTATGGAAAGAGCCGCGCCTTATTCATTTTCCGAGCGCTCGGATTGGTCTCGTTATGACAATGGGAAATACATGGGACACGCTTACCGTGAGGTAAGAGCGTCTATATTACCGACTCAAGACGATAAAACTGAAACTGGATTCCTATATCAGGGAAATTTTATCGTTCTTGAAGAAACCCTCCGCGATATGCGGCGGAACGCCAGGGCCGTGAACGCTATAGTACCATCCCGCTTCCGCGTAAACACGGACGGCGCCTATACGATAGAAGAAGACAACGGTTTCCCTAGCTTCCGTAATTTTCCCGTTTTCCCGTCGAAGAGAACGCCGCTCGGCTCAAAATGGACGGCGGAAGGCGAACGCGCTATTGACCCTTTCAATTCAGGACGTCTGGTTGTGATTCCTATCGTCGCCGAATACGTTTATAGCGGTATTGAAGACTACAAGGGGGTTGAGGTTTACCGTATAAAGGCGAAATTCTCAAGCAAGAACGTCGGTATTAACGGCGCGGATTTCACTCGCATACAAGACTCCCACGACGTAGACATACTCGTCCGCATTAAGGACGGCTTGCTCTTATTTATGCGCGACCAATTCGACGAGACATTTTTCCTGAAAGACGGCTCTTCCGTCAGATTTCGGGGTTTTACCTTGATTTTCACGGAGAATATCTTGCCCATGAACAGGAAAGCGGTTGTTACGACTCTTGCCAAGCAGACGGAAAAGCCCGAAGGAAAAGCCCCTCTCTCCCTTGATGAAGGCATAGACGTCGTCGAAATTCCAGAAGGGGTAAAGCTTACCATGAGAGACGTCCGTTTTAAGCCAGATTCCGATGAATTCCTGCCTCAAGAAACTGTACGGCTTGACCTCATCGCCCAAGCGTTGAAACAGGTTCCTGACAGGGGCTTTTTGGTGGAAGGGCATACCGCGTCCGTGGGACAATATGCGTCTGAAATGGAACTTTCGGCGCGCCGCGCAAAACGGATGATAAGCGAAATGGTCGCGCGCGGGATTGCGGAAGACCGCTTCTTGTTCAAGGGCTGGGGCGGCGCAAAACCGCTTGCCGACAATGCAACCGAAACGGGACGCGCTCAAAATCGGCGGGTAGAAATTACCATTTTAGAGTAAGGAGAAAAAGATGCGTATTGCGTGCATAGGTAGCGGGAACATGGGAACCGCGCTGATGAAGGGCGCGGCGTTTGTCGTAGGCGGGGAGAACATCGACTTTACAGATGTGGACGCGGACAAGGCAAAAAACGCGGCCGCAGTACTAGACGCAAGGGTCGTTTCGTCAAACGCGGAGGCGGTTTCTGTAGCGGACCTTGTATTTTTGGCGGTAAAGCCGCAGGTTTTGAGCGCAGTCTTGGACGAAATCGCGCTCGCTCTTAAGGAAAAGCCGACAATTCTTGTATCAATGGCGGCTGGGTGGACGATTTCGGCGATTCAGGAACGGCTTCGCGGAAAACAACCTGTGGTCCGCATCATGCCGAATATGCCGTCCCTCGTCGGGCAAGGGGTTATAGCGCTCGCCTCGTCGCCCCAAGTCGACGACAAACAGCTATCTGACGCGATGAAAATTCTCTCAAAATCAGGAATCGTGGAGACCATGGACGAGAAATACTTTGATGCGGTTACCGCGCTCTCTGGATCTGCGCCTGCGTTTGTCTATATGTTTATCGAGGCGCTTGCGGACGGCGGGGTGAAAGCCGGGCTTGCCCGCGACAAAGCTCTTATACTTGCGGCGCAGACGGTTCTGGGAGCAGGCGCGATGCTCAAGGAAACAGGCAGGCATCCGGGAGAACTCAAAGACATGGTAACTTCGCCGTCTGGCACGACCATAGCGGGAATAGAAGCTCTTGAAAAGGGCGCTTTCCGCGGTCTCGTGATGAGCGCGGTGGATGCGGCGTTGAAACGCGCGAGAGAACTGTCTGTCCAATAGGAATCATGGTGAAACTATTAAAACCGATTGACGCTGCGGTCGCCGCATTCGCTTTGTGCGGGACGATTTATGCCGGACTAGTCGTTTACGGAGGCGCGAGAACACAAGCGCAGGTAAGCGTCAAGAGCGCGGGACGGGCGTGGGTTTTCCCTCTTGACGCGGAAGAAACCGTCGTTGCGCCTGGTCCTTTGGGGGACACGGTTGTGGAGATTCGCGGCGGAGAAGCGTACATCTTGCGTTCCCCATGCGCCAATCAGACCTGTATCGCGACTGGACGTATTCGCAAACAAGGACAATGGGTCGCCTGCCTGCCAAACGGCGTGTTTCTGTCCGTAGAAGGCGGAGAGAACGGGGAACTTGATGCCGCAACATGGTAACAAAACCGCGCTCTTGGGCGCATTTTGCCTGTTTTTCTCGACCATAGAATACATGATACCCAAACCTTTACCGTTCATGCGCCTGGGCGTTGCAAACTTACCGCTCATGCTTGCCCTTGACATTCTCCCTGTATACGGCTTTTTTCTGTTAGTCGCAATCAAAATTTTCGGACAGGCGCTTATAACAGGATCGCTTTTCTCCTATGTTTTCCTTTTTTCTCTGGCAGGGACCATTCTCTCAAGCCTCGTCATGTTTGCTTTACGCAAACTCTTTCGCAAGAACATTAGTTTTATCGGCATAGGAATCGCCGGCGCGATGGTTTCCAACTCCGCGCAAATCATGTTAGCGTCCATGTTCATCTTTGGTCGGAGCGCTCTCCTCATAGCGCCGCCGTTTCTGGCGGCCGGTCTTGGGACAGGAGCGGCGCTCGGCGTTTTCTGTGAATATTTTGCGGATAAGTCCGCATGGTTGCGGAAGTTTCGAGTCTCCGACGGGAAAATTCCGCCTGTCGGCGCGTCAAGAAGCGCGTGGATTGAAACAGCCGCGGTTCCAGATAAGCGGGCGTTTTTTCGCGGAAGCAGTCATAGTTTATTCATAGCCGGGCTTATTATGGCGCCTGCGCTCGTATTCAACCCGTCGACATGGGGCAGAGTCGTTCAATTCTTGCTGTTCTGGGCGTTTGCCGCGCTTGTCGGCAGAAGAAATAACGTTTTAACGACCTTTTTGGTACTTTTCGGCGTTATTTCTTTCAACCTCCTTGCCCCCTATGGGCAAGTTTTGTGGTCGTTCGGCGTATTAAAACTGACAAAGGGCGCTCTCCTAACGGGAATCCGCAGAGCCGCAACGGTCCAAGGGCTCTTCATGCTGTCAAAGGCGTGTATCGGCAAAGATTTGCGTATCCCGGGTAAATTCGGGTCTCTCATCTCCGAATCTTTCCGCGTATTTGCCTTTCTGGGGCAAAGAGGGGAATATTTGAGAAAAAAAGAAGAATGGAACAATCGGAAAAGAATCGTTGACCGCATAGACGCGCTCTTGTTTGAGTTAGACGAACTGTCTGAAAACGCCGAAACGGTTTCGGTCTCGCGCTCCCGTCCCCGCGACGCGGCCGTTCTCTGCGCTATGGTCGTTCTCGCATGGGCTCCGCCGTGTCTTGTCTTACTGACAAGTCGTTAAGGAGAATCGCCGAATAGCGCGAATATTGGTATCCATGCTAAACTCTCCATGATTTATGCCAGCTTTAGAATTTCGCTATCGACTTCTTCTAAATATTTCCGTACGGAAGCCGCTGAGTAAACTGCCTGTTTTACCTTATCGCCGATTTTTTTCTGAACAGCGAGGGGCGGTAAAATAATTTTTACCTTCCGTAAATCAGATGAACGGATGCTTTGCAAAATAGACCCGCTTGAAATTCTCTCCAGTTGCATTTGTCCGTATTCGGAATTCAAATACGAAACGATGTAATATGGATTAATCCCGGATTTTATTTTTATATATACGAGAAAACCTGACGCAACGCCGCCGATTAAATCCGGAGGTACATTTGCAGCAATACCGGAATTCCCTGCACGAGTCATAAGGACTGTGTTTTCATCAACCTGATTCTTGACAACTTCTTTATTACCCAGTAATGATCGTTTTATATATTTCAAATTTTCAAAATTGATGCCTTCTTTGGTAATACTCTTCACGAGGATATACGGGATACCCTGTTTTTTTTCAACATAAATAGAAGCGTCTTCAATATTGGCTCCGTTGTGAACTGCGGTAATAATATCGCCAAATAAAACAACGTCATATTTTGACGATTCAATTTTTCCAATATTGGCAATATATTTTGACAAATATCTTTTGGCAATAAAACTTGTTTCTAATTGTGAATATTTAATAAAAAAGTTATTGTCGTTTGTTTTTCCGGTTTTATATAAAGGGGCAACATTGGGAATATCGTCATTTCCGGTCTCGCGTCCTTTCTTGTCATGCCCGCAAAATTCATTTATTGAAATAAAAATGTCTGACGAAACTTGTTTCGCTTGATGCTCTTGAGCCTTTTGAATAAAAAGAACATTTGTTTTAATGGTTACATTTGGACTAAAAGTTTCAAACGGCAATTCAACAATGGCAAATAAATTGCCCTTGCTTAAAATATATTGCCGCAAATATTCTTCTTGTTCATTGCCCAGTATGCCGCTTGGAAGCACCATTGCCATTTTCCCGCCGTCTTTGAGTAAAGACAAACAGCGTTCAATAAAGAGAATTTGCGGTTCTTCCTGTTCTTTTACTTTATCGGTCTTTTCCCATACTTCTATTTTCTTATTAAATTTCCATTTATGCCCCACATCAAATTGAGAGAGTTTTTCCTCTCCAGCGACAGGTATTTTACTGCCAAAGGGCGGATTAGTCAGCAAAACATCAAAACTCGCAAGAGCGATTTTTGCTTTTGTTTCCGTGCTCCAATTATCCGGCAAATCGAGGCTGTCCTCGCAGAATATACCCGTTGTTCCGTCTCCCATTAAATTCATATAGGTTTTCGCAACTTTGCTTAAAAAATAATCCTTATCAATGCCGCGAAAATTTTTTGTCGCGGCGTCAACTTTTTTTCTGTCAATATCGGATTTACTCCAGCCGAGTTTTTTATATTTTCTATCAATCTGTTCCCACACGAATTTTAATGATTCAATCAAAAACCCGCCGGAACCGCAGGCGGGATCAATGATTTTGTCGTTTTCACCGGGCTGCAACATATCGACAACCATTTTAACTACATTTCGCGGAGTAAAAAACTGCCCCTGCCCGCCCTTTAAGGCGTGTCCGATAAACGTTTCAAACGCATCCGCTATAACGTCCCTTTCACAATTCATTAAAGAATAATTTTGAAGAACGCCCACGACAAATACCAGGGAATGGGTATCAAGATTTATCCAGTCGTCTTTGTCTATAACTTCGGGAAGCGTCCGTTTCACTTCTTCAAACAATTCTACAATCCGCTTTTCAACTTCTTTGGGTTTTTCGTCTATTCCCGCCCGAAAGCGGACAATATCATTCGGCGGGGTGTATTTTTCGTCATATATCTTACAGAAAATAATATTAATAAGCTGCTGCGCAAGAACTTCGTCACGGGTCGCTCCAACCGTGTTTGCCGCAAGATAATTACGAATGGATTTGAATATTGATTTTAAGTTATGGGTCGGCTTTAAATGAGCGCGGACAAATTTACCGATGTCTTCTATCCGCTGTCCGTATTGCGGGATATTGGGAATTTCCTCAAAAATAACTTCACCGTTCTTCCTGATAAATTTCCTGATAAAAATTCTTTCTTCGCCGTTAAACCAAACGCCAAGATACGCATTTGATAATGTTAAATAATTTTCGAGCTGCGTCCTTCCGTCTTTGCGGTTTTTCTTTTTGCACTCTACAATAATAGAGAGTTCGGTTTCGATCTTTTTCTCATTTTTGAAAATGGCAATATCAACCGGATATTCTTTTTTTGTATCTGACGGGCGGAGTTTTACCCGGTATTGCGGATGCGTTTGTATATGCGCTTTTGGATAGCCGTAGTCTTCGACCAGTTGTTTTGAGAATACCTGTACCGCCTCGATTTCTTCGGGCGTGGCGTTTACTTCCGCGCCGGAAATATAATCGATAAGAGTTTCGCCATCTTTTTTCTTGGAACCTGCCATATTATTCTCTCCGCTCAAAGAATCGTAACACCTTCAAAACGTCTCCGCCTGAGTTCGGAACGTCCGTTGAGACCTAAAAAGCGTCCTTTTAGACGTTCAGAAGGTCTATTGAGACGTTTTAAACCTCTCAAATAGAGGTTTTTAACGTCTCCGTCGATGTTCGGAAGGTCTTAAAAGACGTTAAAAAGGTCTGCCTGCACCTTAAAAACGTCCGGCTAGACCTAAAAAACATCCCGGTTGACCTTCAAAGCCTGTTTTTAGACGTTTTGAGCCTCTAGTCGATTTTTACCTGCTTCTTGATTGTCTCAGTAACGGTTTCCGTTTTGGTCGTCCCGCCCTGCCGTTTGCCGCCGGGAAAGCGGGTTTTCAGGTCCTCAAAAATCGCCTTTGCCCCGGGAACGTCGTCCTTCGCCGCCGCCTGTACGTTGTGGTAAAAGGCAAGGGCGGCGTGGTACGCCTCGCTGCCATAATCGTGTCCTCAACGGCTTCCTCCAGTTGCTTTATCAGGGTATCACAAAAATTGCCTGTCAACAAGCGCCTTCCGGTATAACATTAAAGCGTCGCCGCCCGCCGCATCGTCCCGTCTGGTGTCAGACACACTCGTCGCGCCCGACCGTAGTCCCGCACGCGCCTGTCGCTACCTCCGCCTAGACGCTCTCACGGTCTGGTGTCAGACACCCGCGCCACACCCGACTAGCCCGCGTTATATGCACGGTGTCAGACACCAGCAGACACCCGCGTCGCACCCGACCGTAGTCCCGCACGCGCCTGTCGCCCCCAAAACGCCTGCATCGGGCGTCTTGGCGAGCAAGCTGCTTTTGTATGAATGGTGATTTTAGTTATTTGTCGGTTACATAAAGCCGATTAGTTTATTAAGGAGCAAGATATGAAGAAATTGATAGTATTAGCGGCCGTGTTTATCGCTATGCCGCTTATGGCGCAGGAAGAGAGCATTCTGCATCATTACGCGGCGCGGAATTTTACGGCGGGCGACGTTGGCAAGGAACGGCTCGATACGGTGCTTACCGCCGGCGTTAACGCGCCGAGCGCCATGAATAGACAGCCCTGGCGCTTTACAGTGGCGCAGGATATAAAATTCGTCAAGCAAATAATACCAGACGCCAAAGACGGCAATGTCCTTATTATCGTGTCTGTGGAACTGAAAAACGGTAATGCGGCAAGCGCGGTCTTGGACTGCGGGCTCGCGGTCCAAAGTATGTACCTTGCCGCTCAAGCCGTGGGGCTTGGTTCTCGCATCTACACAGGTCCCATAGGCATAGTGAACGGCAAATTAAAGAAAGAGATTCCCGCGGGACATACGGCCGTAGCCATAGTACGGATAGGGATGGTTGAAAAGGCGGATGCTGTTACCGCGGCCTCAAGCAGGAAATCTATGGAAAAAATAGTAACTTATAAATGAAAACTCTATAATCAATCGGAGGCTGTTTTTCTTTGCATTGCATCCAAAAGCTTCAGCGTCTCTTGGGAAACGTCCATGTTTTTTGACCGCATGAAATCAACCGTTTCGTCCAAAATCAGGGAGAACAGCTCGTCGAGAGATATATCCGGCGGCGTATGCTGACATATTTCTCGAACAGCGGGACGGACGATGGGGCGGGTTACTTCTATTTTATCGGCGATGAACACGATTTTCGCGAGTTGTCCCATACGCCGCGCGCCGACGGTGTGAACGCGTACCGCCTCAAGAATGTCGTCGTCTTGAATACCGAACTTTTCCCGCAGAAAAAACGCGCCGGCTGGCGCGTGGAGAAGGGACGGTTTCTTTTTTTCCGTTTTTGAAATTTTCCCTCCGTTTCTCTCGATTATGTCGGTCAATTCTCTTGTGGAAAATGATTTGCATATATCGTGAATCATGCCTGCAAGATAGCCTCTGCGGGAATCAAGCCCAAAATGGGCGCAGAGGTCTACAGAAAGCAGAGCCACATTGCGCGAGTGCAGGAAACGGGCGGGACTTACCAGAGAACGAGTCGCGTCTTCCATACGGTAGACGAGGGAACTTGAAACTTGAGAGCTGGAAGTCGGAAACAAGGAATAGAGTCCGCGTTCTTCAATGACGACTCTCGCTCCCCGCGGCACAAAGTACTTCCATGGTTCGTTTTTTGCAATTTTTTCCCTAATCATCGCGGAGGAGATAGGAATCGCCGCGTTGTCGAGGATTCTGTGCGGATACTGGAGCTTGTCCAAGTCAAATTTGCCCGTAGAAGTGATTTTACCGTTTGATTCATTATTCTCTTCAAGAAAAGGGTGAAATCTACGGGCGATGATAATATCGGTTTTTTGGCGAATCTCTTCATATCTATGCCATTTAGGGAGGTCTTGAGCGAGGTCGTCGCCGATAACGAGTCCTAATTTGCCGTCCGGATAGTAACGGCGCGCGACGTCGTCGAGAGTATCGGCGGTATAGGAGACGCCCTCGCGCCGAATTTCGCAGTCGTCCACTGTGAGTTGGGAGTCCGCAGGTATCGATGCTACAAGCATATCAAGCCTATCCTGCGGACTTGCGCCTGCCGCGCCTCGTTTAAACGGCGACTCAAACACAGGCGCGAGAATAACGCGGTCGTAGCCAAGCGAGATTACCGCGGACGTCAACGCGAGGTGTCCTATATGCGGGGGATTGAAACTCCCGCCGAGTATCGCTAGTTTCATAGCAAATCATGTAGTCCAAGAGAGGGATATCCAATAACAACGAATCTATCCCCAATCCTCAACTCTCCTCCATTCGCTGTTTTCTTCCTGCGCAAGTTCAAACATCAAGTCCGATAATTCCGCAAGTCCTTCGCCTGAAAAGACGGACGCGCCTGCGACCGTTTCCGCGGGATATTTTTTCTTGAGTTTCTGTAAGCGTTCGGTTGCGCCGTCAAGGTCAGTTTTCGTACCCACGATGATACGTTTCTTCCGCGTCAAATCAGGAGAAAAATTTTCAAGCTCTTTTTGAAGGAGATCAAACGCGGAGAAGTAGTTGTCCGCGGAGAGGTCAATGAGAAAGGCGAGAGCCACGGCGCGGGAGATATGCTTCAAAAAACGGATGCCAAGTCCTAAACCATTTGAAGCGCCCTCTATCAACCCCGGAATATCCGCGAGGATGATGTCGCGTCCCGATACGGTCAGGACGCCGAGGTTGGGAATCTTCGTAGTGAAGGGATACGACGCAATTTTGGGACGCGCGTTAGTAAACTTGTCCAAAAGCGAAGATTTACCTGCATTGGGGAATCCTACGAAACCGATGTCGGCTATCAGAAGCAACTCCGCTTTGAGGAGCCGTCTCTCTCCGGTTTTTCCAGGAAGAGCGATACGCGGAGCTTGGTTCACCGAAGATTTGAAATGTATATTGCCCCAGCCGCCGGTACCGCCTTTGAGGACTCTATTATCTTGAGGGGTTTTACCGAAATCCACCAGGACTTCGTCCGTTTCAGCGTCTTTCAGTACGGTTCCGGGCGGCACCTGCACGACGACATCCTCGCCGTTTCTGCCATATCTGCCGCCGCCTTGTCCGTCGCGTCCGTTTTCAGCCCTGAACTCACGCTTATACCGAAGATGCGCTAACGTTCTCAAATTCTTGCGGACGGTGAATACTACGTCTCCGCCCCTTCCCCCGTCCCCGCCGGCGGGTCCGCCTTTCGGCACGAATTTTTCCCTTCGGAAAGCGGCGCAACCATTACCACCCTTGCCGGAGGATACTTCAATAACCGCTTCGTCAGCAAATTTTTCCACTTACTGCGCCGTTACCGTCGCGAATTTGCGCCCGCGGCGATCTTTGAAAGACACGACTCCGTCAATCAAGGCGAAGAGGGTGTAGTCGCCGCCCAATCCCACGTTTTCTCCGGGGTGAATCTTTGTTCCCCGCTGTCTTGCGATAATGGTTCCCGCTCTTACTGTGGAACCGCCCGATGCTTTTATACCGAGATACTGAGGATTGGAATCTCGCCCGTTTTTCGCGCCGCTCCCGCCTCTTTTTCTAGCCATAATTTTGCCTCCTTAAAACATACCGTTTCCCAATGGTCAATCACGCCTTAACTATCGCCACTCTGCAATTTTCCGGATATTCTCTCGCCACCGATTCTAGCCCTTCCATAAGAAAAGCGCCGACGCCCGCGAGAAAAGATTCTTGGTTCCCATAAGCCGTTACTTCAAGGGAAAATTTTCCGCGTTCAGCGTCTCTTCCTAAAACTGTTACACCTTTTCTTACAGAAAGCGTCTGCCATGCTGTTTTGGCGAGTATGGAAACCGCCGCGCAGACAATATCCCTGCCTTTTGGACCAGCTCTCGCGTGTCCTCTTATAAAACAAGAGCGTAAAAGACCGCCTTCTAAACGAATACTTATCTCTATCATTATAAATCCCGCGCTATTCTCGCAAGAATCACAACTTCAAGCCTTGCGTCGGTTATACAACCGCGATGTCTTTGATCCTGATGATGGAATACCGTTGCCGATGTCCTTGTTTCCGTCGATAGTCCTTCTTAGGCTTGTACTTGAAAACGATGATTTTCTTGTCTTTTTCGTGGGATTCTACGGTCGCGGTAACATGAGCGCCCGCGACGTAAGGCGCGCCCACACTTACTACGCCGTCCGACACAAGCAACACGGAATCGATGTTCAACATCGAACCCGGTTCAACGTCAAGAAGGTCTACTTTTAAGAGAACGTCTTTTTCAGCCTTGTACTGCTTACCTTTGATTTCTACTAACGCATACATAACAAATCCTTAATATAGAAAATATTATGGTATAATAACAAAAAATTGAAAAACAGTCAAGTAGGCGGTCGTGTTTTGGCAAGGCGTTCTGAAAACAGGAAATCAGCCGCGGGTTGCACGACCGCGCGGACGGATTCACAGACCAACGCGGAACTTTTAAAAATTGCGTTGGTCTGCGGTTTTATTGAAGTCGGCGTTTATTCGGTCAAAGCGGCGACTGCGGCGCCGAAGAGCGAAGCCTGTTCAACCGGCGTTATCGTATAATAGAATGGTTTGCGGGATACAAGAGCGGTATGGAGATAGGATTCGAGAGATCTTCGCAATCCGTGGTAAATCATATAAGTCGTGCCTTCAACCGCGATACGTACCGGAACGAAAGGGTTAAAGCCGGCCGCGGTCTTCTCAACGACAGCGGCAAGCGTCGCCGCGGAGAGTTTCGCGCCCCGCTCCGTAACTATCGCCGCTAGGTAGACGAACGACGTAAGCGCGTCTCTTTCGTCAAGCCCGAACAGTCCACAGATTGGTCCTTCCCCTCCGAGCGGAGCGCGCATGAACTCGTTCACGTCCCGCGTCTGCAATCCGGTCGTCGCCAGAAATTCTTCGGATTTCTTGAATCTGACAACCCCGTCTCTGACGGCTTGCTTCCAAATATGAACCGTGAGCGGCCCGATGTACGCGCCAGCCGAGACTTTCTCTTGCCAGAAAACCCCTGGATTCTTGGTGGATGCGTCGAATTCCTTGTCCAAGCGTCCCAGATATCGAGGCATGAATCCGCCGGCTTCGCAGACCACGATTTGCGCCTTGTCAGAGTCAAAGTCGATTTTCGGTATCTTCTTTTCAGGATAAGCGATATTGAAGCCGGTTCCCAGAATGAATCCCGCCGATGGGCCCGCCTCAATGCCGTGTTTGACTTGGAAGGCGGACTCTTTTGCCTGTACCAGCCCCGCGAGCAAGGTCGCGGCCGTGTCGTTGAGAAGTACTATCTTGTCAGGCGCCTTGGTCCCGCGGCGGTTCAGAGCCTCGCGCAAGCCCTGTCCGATGGCTTTGCCGATAACTTCCGGCGCGTCTACTTCCTTGCTGAAAGCTATCAGAACCCCGTCAAGGTTCTCGGTCGTTTCCATGGGATAGGAAAAGGTAAAGCCGACGCCTTGTACATTCGGCTCTTTCTCAAGCAGAGGCGCGGTCAGACTCGCCAGATGGTCGAAGAACTGCTCCGACGACATCCTGCCTTTAGTACCGGGCATGAAGGACTTCTGCGTATCTTCCGCGACCGCTTTACCGTCCTCCTCAAAGCGCACCAAAGCGGCTCTGAAATTCGTGCCGCCCGCGTCCAATGCGACGACCTTTTTCCCAATCGGCGCCGTCGAAACCGGGTTGATATACGCGGGCAACATAGCCAACACGGACGAGCGCCCCTGCAGTCCCCGCTCCATTTCAATATGTACGTCTCGCTTTACGGTCTCGATATCCACAATATCATAGTGAAAACCATAATATTGGGCAAATTCAGATAACGAATATGGGTTAAACATAAGTCTCCCTTTTAAAACGGATAAAGCGCTAAACGCCGCTCAAATACCGTTCAGTGTATAATAAACGCCGCTTTTACAACGTTATAAAGCATTATACCTGTATATAGGACGGCGCGCAAGAGTAATCGTGGAAATTTTTCCGAAAGTTTGGGTTGCACCCGCAAAATATCGGCGATTTTTTTTAATACTATCTTGACAAAATTAAAATTTACCGATATTATAGAGAGAAATCAAGTTTTTGTTTGGAAATTTGTAATTTCCAGATGTCAATACTTTTTATAAGCGTCGAAGAGTTAATTCTTTCCTAAACGGTAGGATATTGTTACCCTTCGATGGCCTTTCTTTTATAAATAAACAATCAAATTCTTATAAAGACCGATCTATTTTTGATAAGGCTCGGTTGAAAAAAAGGTGGATTTTTAATGGCAGTAGTAAGAAGAATCAGAAAAATCAAGCAGGCAGTCGACTCTGATCAGTCGTCGTTCTCATTACAGGAAAATGAATTCGATGAGTCGGAGATAGTCGTTGAAGAAGAAGCGACTGTCGAGACAAACGAAAAAGGCGAATGGGAAGATCAGTCGGCGGACGAAGCTCCGCCTGTTGAAGCGCCTTCGCAAAAGGTTGTGGTAAGGGCAAGAACAGCCAGATCTTTTCCACGTACCCATCCCATTCCCACCGACCATGGAGAAAGAACGGAACCACTGCCTCCCCTCCCCAATCTCCCTTCCATGCCAGAACTTTACGGCGAACCAGAACCCCGTTCTGAAGATACAGGTAAATCGCGTCTTTGCATCAATGAGCTTATTCGGCTCAACATGATGGACCTACGAGAACTGGCTGTCCGCTACGGCGTCTCTCACGAGGATATGGTTTCTATGAAGAAACAGGAAATCGTCTTTGCGGTATTGAAGCAACACACCGAGCGGGGCGGGGTTATCTACGCTTACGGTTCTTTGGAAATCCTGCCGGACGGCTACGGTTTCCTTCGCAGCCCGCAGAATTCCTATTTGCCTGGTCCGGACGACATCTACATCGGTCCCAGTCAGATACGATTATTCGCGCTCAAAACCGGCGACACGGTCTATGGTCAGATACGAAGTCCCAAGGAGAGCGAGCGGTTTTTCGCCATGCTCCGTATCGAGACTGTGAATTATGAAGACCCCACCATGGCGCAGAACCGTATCCACTTTGACAACCTCACTCCGCTGTATCCGAATCGCAAGCTCCACCTCGAAACGACTACCGAAGGCGTATCCGAGCGTATCATCGACCTCTTTTGTCCCATTGGCAAAGGTCAACGCGCTCTGATTGTCGCGCCGCCGCGTACCGGCAAGACCATCATGATGCAGAGAATCGCCAACGCCATCACGTATAATCATCCGGAAGTATATCTCATCGTTTTACTGATTGACGAGCGCCCAGAAGAAGTTACCGATATGGAGAGAACCGTGCGCGCTGAGGTCATATCGTCGACCTTTGACGAGCAGGCAAGCAGGCATGTACAGGTGACGGAGATGGTACTTGAAAAGGCGAAACGACTGGTGGAACACAAGAAAGACGTGGTAATTCTGCTCGATTCAATCACGCGCCTCGCCCGCGCTTACAACCAGACCGTTCCAGCGTCCGGCAAGATTCTATCAGGCGGCGTCGACTCAAACGCCTTGCACAAGCCCAAGCGGTTTTTCGGCGCGGCGCGCAACGTAGAGGAAGGCGGCAGTCTCACCATCATCTCCACCGCTCTGATTGAAACAGGCAGTAGGATGGACGAGGTCATATTCGAGGAGTTCAAAGGCACGGGTAATCTGGAAATTAACCTCGACCGCAGAATTTCCGACCGCAGGCTCTTCCCGTCAATCAACATCAAGAAGTCCGGTACGCGTAAAGAAGAACTGCTCCTTTCTGACGAAGAACTCCAGAAAATATGGGTGCTTCGCAAGGTCATCAACCCGATGGACGACATAGAAATCATCGAATTGCTAATTGACAGAATGAAGAAAAGTAAGAATAATGAAGTATTCTTGAAGAGTATGAATACCGGTCCCGTAGGCGAATAAAAAGGGACGGGTATCGGAAAACGCGAAATTATTTCTCGCGTTCCCTCGCTTAAATCAAAGGAGAAAAAACAATGAGAGAGAAAATTCATCCTAGGTATGAATTGACAAAAATCACGTGCGCGTGCGGGAACGTGATTGAGACCCGTTCCACCGCAAGGGACATACACGTTGAAATCTGTTCGGCGTGTCATCCTTTCTTTACCGGCAAACAAAAACTGGTAGACACTGCAGGCCGTATCGAGCGCTTCCGCAGAAAGTACAACATCAAAGATTAGGTTGCGGCTGTTTTAGATAGAAGTCTAACGATACAGACTATATCTTGATAAAGATATAGTCTGTATCTAGCATTAGATATAGCCCGTATCTAATATCTGATATAGCCTATATCCGATGAGTTCCAGACTGTAGCTTTGAAGTCGCCACTGTTTACTTCCCTTTTTCCTCTATTTTTTTTATCACGATGCTCGCTAGTATTTTGTATTGAGAGGGATAGGTTTCGGCTTCCGTGTTGTTATAACGGGTAAGCAATTGGTTCAGTTCGTCTTTCGCTTCGCCGTATTTTTTCTGCTTGTAATGGATGAAGGCTATTTCGTATTCAGCCGCGCAAACGCTGTCGATACGGCTAGGATACGTGTCAATGACAGCCCGATAGTACTCCAGAGCGTTGTCGTACCGATTTTTATCCGATTCTTCCTGCGCGAGTTGAATCAACTTTTCCGCAGTCGCGTTTGGCGGAACGACGACCATATTTGAGGCGCAGGAAACGAGAGATAAGAGAAAAAATAAAAAAATAAATAATATTTTCATGTTTTCAATATACTATAAGAAAAGAGCTTTGTATAGCGTCCTTGGCGGCCCGTCTGGTTGTAAATATCATGCTTCATTTATAAACTTTTCGGATTAAGGACTTGAAGAAAAACAAATGAGAAGGTATACTGAATGAAAAGGTATACTGAAAATATGAAAGAAAGAATGAAAAAACCCATCTTGAAATATAAGCCTCATTTTGTTAATGATATAATAATGGGGGGGGGGTAAAGATATTTTCAAAGTATCTATTCCTATTAAATTAAAGCTCGTTTCTATTATTTCTACGATGCTTATCGTGTCAATGGGTCTCCTCACGCTTTTGATGTTTTACTTTGTAACAAACGACGTGAGGATTACTGCGAAAAACAATAATGAAAGTATCAACCAAAAAACAAGCGCGGCCGTGGGCGCAATACTCGAAACGATTCGTTTTGACGTCCTCGTGTTTCTCAACAATGTGGAACTGCTCGCCGTTGAAAACGACGATGGACAGGTAGTTCAAGCTGTAGAGATGTATCTTTTCCATCAGAAAAAAGAACTTGCGGCAATCGTATCTATCAAGAAAGGGGAAGAAAGCTCGATATTTATCAATCAGCCGTTTTTTGACGCGAACGAGATCAACGCGTCAGACATAAGCGGTTTTATGGCGAGCCGCCAGGAAGAAGTATCGCGTTCCTTAAACGGACAGATACTGCTGAGAAACACGGGAAAAACTTTTCCGATTCCCGTCTTGGCGATGTTCTTCCCTTTGGAACAAGGGAAAAGCGCGGCGACGGTCTTTCTTTCGATTGAAAATCTCACGGAAAATTTCAGCTCCGGAGCGAATTCTTCATTTATGCTCAATGAAGAGGGATACCTCCTCGTCCATCCAGATCAAAACCTTGTCAAAGATAACAAAAATCTGAAAGATATCGCCTTTATTAAGGCGGTTTTGGATAGCGACCGCGAAGTCGACGAGCCTTACATTGACGAAAACGGCGTCGAATATTTCGCCGCGTTTCAGAAAGTTTTCATTGAGAAAACGTCGATAAACGCCGCGATTATCACCTTGATACAGCGCGGCGTGGTTTTTGAAGGCATACAGACAACCACCGTCCGCAACATCTACCTGTCTGTCGCCGCTCTGTTTCTGGTGATACTTTTCGTCTATCATTTCTCCAACACCATAAGCGGTCCCCTGCGTCGGCTTTCCAACGCGGCTTTAAAGATTGAAAACGGACGCTACGACCTAAATCTAATCGTAAAAAACCGCGATGAGACTGGCGTCTTAACCGAAAGCTTCATCGCAATGGGCTACGCGCTGGAAAACTTCGAGCGATTCACCAACAAGGCCATAGTGACGATGGCGCGTAAGGGTAAACTTTCTTTAGGCGGCGTATACAAAACCGCGACCGTCTGTTTCGCCTTTATCCGCGATTTTTCCGAAATGATGGAAGACTATGACGCGCAAGAAGTGGTTGAATTCGTCAACGACTACCTGAAACTTATGATTCCTTGTATTACTAGAACCAACGGCGAGATAGATAAATTCCTGACCCAAGGCGGCGTCATCGTGATGGCGCTCTGGGGGACTCTTGAATCCGAAGGCGCTGAAAAAGACGCGCTCAACTGTATAAAATCGGTTTTGATGATGCGGTCCTGCCTCCGCGTCCTGAACGAAAAACGATTCAAACAGGGCAAACCGCTTATCAAGATGGGAAACGGCGTCAATACAGGAGAGCTAGTGTCCGGGCAGATGGGGAGCAATGAGCGTATGGAATACACCGTGATTGGAGATACAGTGAACTTTGCGGCGCGGGTGGAGGGCCCGAACGACGCGTTTGACACTGATATTTTGATAACCGAGGATACGTGGAACAAGATTGGCGAGTATCTTATTACCGAAGAGATGCCCGGTTTTGAGGTAAAAGGGAAGGAAAAGCCTGTGCGCGTCTTTGCCGTAGTGAATATGAAAGACGATGAAGAAAACGCCGCGCTTTTCCAGACATTGCAAACCATACCCGGCGTCGATATGAACCTTGCCAAACGATGTGTGGGTCCCGATGGTCCGAAAACATTAGCTGAAGTGAGGAAACGATGGGTGAATTGAAATCTGTAGATATAAAAGAATACGGCGTAATAGAAAGAAAGCCTCTCGAAAACATAGACGCCTATGGGGTCATAGAAAAGGGAAAAAGAGTAAAGGAGACGGATGTTAAAACAGAGGATCCCCCGTCAATCACGCCTAATGCAGAGAGCGATTCGGCGTCCGCCGCGGTAGAACCAGCGTCTGATAATCCCCCGCCAATCACGCCTAATACAGAGAGCGATTCGGCGTCCGCCGCGGTAGAACCAGCGTCTGATAATCCCCCGTCAATCACGGCTAATACAGAGAGCGATTCGTCGTCCGCCGCGGTAGAACCAGCGTCTGATAGTCCCCCGCCAATCACGCCTAATACAGAGAGCGATTCGTCGTCCGCCGCGGAAACGCCGATTCGTCTTCAGGCGCCGCCTATCGAGGGACCTCCCGTTACGAGTGTTCAGAAAGTAAAATTTTCCATCGGAGCAAAACTCGTGAGTATCATCTCGGCTTTGATGGTGGTTTCTCTGGGAAGCATGACCGTTGTCGGGACGCTGATGATAGGCGAGGATGTGCGTCTCACCGCCGAAGACTCGAACTATAGCATAAATAAACGGACGACGCTTCCGGCGCAGAACATACTTGAAACTGTCTATAACGATGCGCTCCAGTTCTTGAACACTCTCACCATGTTGAATAACAATGATTTGTTGATTGAAAAGAGAAACGCGGCTGTTGATTTCTTTTTTAGAAACAATCGAAACATCGGCGCTATATGCGTAAACGACTCCGTATACAAAGACGAAGAAGGGAAACAGCTCTTCGTGAATCGCTCCTTCATGGTAGCGAACCGACTGACATCGGCTCAGATAAGCGATTACGTCAATACTCAAGTGGAAGCGACGAGTCTTGCGCGAGATGGCGAATTCCTCATCCTCAACGTAACGCCTTTTTTTAACGTAGAGATGCTCGAAATGCTGTTCCCATGGAAAAATGGAGAGATTGAAAGCGCGGTCGGCGTGTTTTTCTCTATTGAGGGACTCAAGGAAATATTTTCCGATAGCGTGAACCGTTCTTTCATCATAAACGGGACGGGCGACATTCTGGTTGACCCTGACCCGATGCTCGTCAAAGCAGGCGTGAATCTCCGTAGCAAACCTTTCGTCAAGCAGATTCTAGAAGGGAATTCTCAAAACGTTCAAGTCGCCTACAAAGAGGCGGACGAAAGTACGAGTTTTGCCGCATACCAGCGTCTACCTATTGGAAATACGGTTGTCATAACGGTTATTTCTTCAAAAGAGGTGTTCAAAGGCGTCGTATCTATGACATGGCGTAATATCCTGCTTTCCACGGGCGTTCTCCTGCTGTCAATTTTGTTCATCTTGTTGTTTGCGCGGCACTTGAGCAAGCCTTTGAAAGAATTGACCAAGGCCGCGGGACTGATAGAGTCGGGCTTCTATCATATAAATATATCATCCAAGCATAAAGACGAAATCGGTATTTTGAGTTATAGCTTCAACAGTATGAGTCGAGGGCTTTTGAGCTTCGAGAAGTTTACGAACAAGTCTTTGGCGAATTTAGCGAGAACTGGCAAGCTGGTAACAGGCGGCGTCGATCGTAAGGCGACTATGTTCTTTTCTGACATTCGCGGGTTCACGGCAATCTCCGAAAAGCTAAAGCCGGACGAAATAGTTGAATTCCTGAACGATTATTTAGACAGGATGGTCGCCTGTGTGAACGCTACTGGCGGAGTCGTAGATAAATTCATCGGCGATGCGGTGATGGCCCACTGGGGCGCGGTAGAATCTTCGGGAAGCTACAAACGAGATGCGCTGAACTGCGTGAAAACCGCGCTGATGATGCGGGCGTCCCTCCGCTCGTTCAACGAAGGGAGGGGAGGAGACAAGAGACCAGTCATCAAGATTGGTTGCGGCATAAATTCAGGCAATCTGGTGGCAGGACAAATCGGCTCTGACGAGCGGCTCGAATACACAGTGATTGGAGACGCGGTGAGTTTCGCAGATCGTACCGAAACATTCAACAAACCTTTCGGCACTGAAATTCTGATTAGCGAAAGCACATGGAAGCTTTGCGGCGAATCCCTCGTCGTTGAAGAGATGCCGTCCGTTATGGAGAAGGGGCGTAGGGTGCGTATGTTTGCGGTGGTTAATATGGAAGACCCTGACGAGGTAGACGATATACTGAAACTTCTCGACGCTATGCCGAAAAATATCCGTCGAGTAACCCGTCAATGCGTAGGCGCAAACGGTCCCCAGACTTTAGCCGATGTGCGCGCCCTATTGGGTACCGCCGCTCCGGACTTGAGCAAGGTGAACACGGACGAGGAAGAGAAAAAGTACAATATCGTCGAAAACAGATGAAAAACTTCATCCATTGAAAAGGCCCAACATATCCTGTTACAATCAAAGCTTCGATAAATAAACGTTCTATTTACCGCTTAAAGTTTGAGCGTTGGAAAATAAACAGCCGCAGGGTATTATACGTTCGCTGAAATAGCGCATAGCGCGGCGCGGGCAATGCCGCCAATGCAGAGATAGCCCTCGAAATTTCCCCTTGTTTTTGCGTTACCCTCTTGCTAAAGAATCGCAAATCATTTACTATCAATGTTAGAAATTACGGAGAAAAAATGGATTATCAAAATTTGCTTCTTTCTTCAAGTCCGCACATAGCTTCGCCGGTGAATTCCGCGCAAGTCATGCGAAATATGCTTATAGCTCTCGCGCCAGTTTCTTTGTTTGGCGTCGTCATATTCGGACTGCCGGCGCTTATAAACATAGCTGTCTCGATAAGCGCGGCGGTCGGCGCGGAGGCGCTTTTTCGGTTCGTCGTGAAGCAGGACGTTCGCGTGAAAGACTTCTCCGCGGTTGTGAGCGGCTTGCTCTTGGCGCTGATTCTGCCGCCCGGCGTCCCGTTCTGGATGACCGCGCTCGGCGCAATATTCGCCGTCGTTGTCGCCAAGGAATTTTTTGGCGGACTGGGCGCAAACGTGTTCAACCCGGCGTTGATTGGACGCGCCTTCCTCTTGACGAGTTTCCCCGCGGCCATGACCACATGGAATAAACCTACGGACATAGCCGGATTTGCCTCGTCTCTGATGGACGCGGTAACAACCGCCACCCCACTCGGAGCGATGAAGATGGGCGCGGAGGCCGGCGCAACCGTCAATGGGGACGTGATTATGGACGGAGTATCTGAGGCGCTGTTAGCGGCAGGGCTTCCCAACAACTGGGGCGATTTAGTAACGACTCTGTTTTGGGGCAACCACGGCGGATGCATCGGCGAAACCTCTATTCTGTTGATTTTGACAGGCGCAATCTTCCTCCTTCTCACTAAGACCATAGACTGGCGCGCGCCCGTTGGTATGCTCGGCGCGGTCGTTGTTATGTCCATGTGCCTGGGGCTTGACCCTGTCATCGGCGTTCTGGGCGGCGGCGCTCTTTTCGGAGCGGTCTTCATGGCGACCGATTATACGACCGCGCCCCTCACCGCCAAAGGCAAGCTCATTTTCGGCGCAGGCGCGGGCGTCGTCACGGTACTAATACGCAAATGGGGCGCGTTCCCGGAAGGCGTTACCTACGGTCTGCTCGTCATGAACGCCGTAACGCCCTTCCTCAATCGGCTCCTACCGCGGAAATACGGGTTTGTCAAAAATAAGAGGTAATAATGAAAAATATGCTGAAACTTGGTTGTACACTCGCCCTTTACGCGACCGCCGCGTGTGTGGGCTTGGCTTTCGTTTATAATGGCACGAAAACGGTTATCGAAGAGCGGCAGAAGACCGAGTTGGAAGCTGCTCTGTCGGAGCTTTTCCCCGGAATGGACGGATTTTCCGACGTCTCGGCGGAGGTGAAGAGTCCTTCAAACGCCGTGGTCTTCCAAACCGTCTACGAGGTGAAAAAAATGGATACGGTTCTGGGACTTGCGGTTCAGGCGACAGGTCCCAGCTATGGGGGGCCCATTAAAGTTTTGACCGGCGTGAGCGCGGATGGGAAAATCACCCGCGTCAAAATTTTGGAACACGCCGATACACCGGGTTTGGGCGCGAACGCGGCTTCGCCCACGTATTATGTGGACAGAGCGAAAAAAATCACCTTTACGGGACAATTTTCCAACAAGTCCGCGTCCGACCCTTTCGAGGTGAAGAAAGACGTCGCGGCCGTTACGGCTTCGACCATTACGAGTCGAGGCGTCGCCAACGTGGTCAAAGCTTCGGCGGAAGCGGCGTATTTGAAATAAGGAGGAAAGGGGTCGGAAACGCGGTACGCGAGCTTGATATCTGGCTTTCAAACCTTGATTTCCAAAGCCATCCCTTAACAATATGAAACAATTTCTAAAAACATTCACAAACGGACTGGTGAACGAAAATCCGCTTTTGACCTTGATGATTGGACTGTGTTCGGCTCTTGCGGTTACGACGACGGTAAAGAACGGCATCGGTATGGGGCTGTCTATGACCTTTGTCCTGCTTATGTCGGAAGTGGTCATCAGTCTTTTCCGTAAACTCATACCAGATTCGGTACGCATCCCGGTCTTCATCATCGTAATAGCGGCGTTTACTACCATCATAGACTATGTACTGAAGGCGTGGTTTCCGGATTTATCCAAAGCTATGGGCGTATTTATTCCGCTTATCGTGGTGAACTGCATCATTATGGGACGAGTGGAAGGTTTTGCGTCCAAACAGCCGCTTTCCGCGGTGGTACCGGACGCTTTGGGCATGGGACTCGGCTATACATGGGTGCTTGCGGGCATTTCGGTTGTCAGGGAGCTCTTGGGAAGCGGCGCTATTTGGAACTTTCAAGTTTTACCAGATTCCATACAACCCATTCTGTTCTTCACCCTGCCGCCGGGCGGCTTCTTCGTGTTCGCCCTATTCATTAGCCTCAACCTATTTCTTAAGAGCCGTATTAGTCTGAAATCGACGAACCGCCGCCACTAACCCATTTTTATATTAGGGACGCCCGCGCTTGACTTATGACGTCCGAGGTGGCTGTAATAAAGACAAACAAGCTTTACCTGCTAGAAGGTCTCATACGCCTCGCAGTAAATCTCTGGGTTTTGAGCCGTTGGCGGGTCCCACCAGACCACGATTTTCCATTTCTTCTACGAGGCGCGCAGCTCGATTATAGCCAATTTTCAGTTTACGCTGAATGTAGCTTGCGCTTGCCTTGCCTTGTTGAAGCACTATGTCCCACGCTTTTTCATAGAGCGGGTCGTCCCCTTCGGTGAAGACGTCCTGTTCTATGTTTTCATCGTCGTCAAAGAATATTTCATCGTCGATGTAGTCCGGCTTTCCGAGCGTCTTAACGTACTCCACCGTCCGCTCGATTTCCTCTTCAGACACGAAAGCGCCTTGCATACGGACAGGGAAAGGGTCCACAACGCCGGCGTAGAGCATATCGCCTTTACCGAGCAGTTTTTCAGCGCCCACGGCGTCTATGATGATGCGACTGTCCGTCTTGCTCGCCACCATAAAGGCGATGCGACTGGGGATATTCGCCTTTATGAGACCGGTAATCACGTCAATCGATGGGCGCTGCGTGGCAAGTACCAGATGAATACCCACAGCGCGGCTCATAGCCGCAAGGCGGGAGAGCGTAGACTCAAGGTCTTTGCCCGTCGTTACCATGAGGTCCGCGAATTCGTCTATGACGACCACGATGTAGGGGATGTGTTCCGCGGCGATATTGCGCTCTTTGATGCGTTTATTATAGCTCTTTATATCGCGGACGCCCATCGAGTCCAGGCAGGCATAGCGCCTCTCCATCTCGCATACGCAGTATTGCAGGGCTTGAAACGCCTTTTTCGGTTCCGTAATGACAGGCGTAAGGAGATGTGGAATGTCGTTGTAGAGTTTGAGTTCCACGATTTTTGGGTCAATGAGTATCAGGCGGACTTCATTGGGGGAGCGCCTATAGAGGATTGATAGTATCATGGCGTTGACGCACACGGACTTGCCGGAACCGGTCGCGCCTGCAATGAGGAGGTGGGGCATTTGGGTCAAATCTATGGTCTGGGCTTCGCCGGTAACATCCTTGCCAAGAACGACCGGTATACCCATACGTTTGCCGTCGTTGTCGCTGTTGATGTCGCCTTCAATAATTTCAGCGAAAGAAACGATGTTGCGCTTGGCGTTAGGCGTCTCGATGCCGACCGCATGCTTGCCCGGAATGGGCGCCACGATACGTACGGACGCGGCTGCAAGTCGCAGGGCGATATTGTCCTGTAGGTTGACGATGCGGGAGAGTTTCACGCCGGGCGCGGGTAGAATCTCGAACATGGTAATGACCGGACCCTTGCGTATGCCGGTAACCTCCGCCTGAATCTTGAACTCACTCAACGTTTCCTTGAGCGTGGCGGCGGCGGCCCATGTCGCGTCGTCGATTATCCAATACTGTCCGTCAGGATAGTCGTTGAGGATTCCCAAAACCGGTATGCGGTAGTTCCGCCATTTGCGGGGATGACGCTCTATCGCGGACGCGGGACGCGCGGCGGGCTTTTGGCGCGGAGTCTGCGTATCCTCCCGTTCCCTACGCTCCGCGGGGT